>NZ_JBEOPM010000018.1:0-113794 GCF_040310165.1 Shewanella sp. AC91-MNA-CIBAN-0169 | reverse complement strand
ATTATAAGACGCCACATCAAAAATATAATGAGTTAAAAAAAGCGGCTTAAAATCTCTCCAGAAATACTTGACCATTACAAATCAACATCAGCTTGTTCATTATCTGTATCTTCAATGTCCCTATCTTTAACAAATGTGCTTTCAATTGTTTGGCCAAACACATCTTGTGGGTGAACTCTGCCAGCCACTTAATTATGATTTTCTAAATTTGAAATTATATCTTTAAGAAATCTGAATTAGTTCTAATTAACTTATCGTACTAGTAAAATCACATATAAATACCTACGGCTGGTATGGCTGCTCGAACCAATGTATTTAATTTGTTTAGCATAAGAACTAATAAATCTTTAACAAATTTGTATGTAATATCAACGACTTTAACACTAGGTTTACCGACGAAATTTAAAATATGACCCAATAACCCTTTAGCATCAGCAGCATACTCGGTCGTCATTTTGGATATTTCAACAATACCTCTCGCAAGTGCATCATATAATGTTAATGTACCACCCACAGCAGCTTGCGCTAAAATACTCGATAACTTTCCACTTTCACGTAATAAAGTGAGTAAAGCATCGCCAATTTTATCCGACCAATGAGCATTAAAACAAGCTAAGTGCCGTTTTCGATAGTTTAACCTCACAACGGCTAAATTTTGGATTGAGCCTAATTGCATTTGTGAATAGTCAGAATACCTAGTTGCTGTATTTATATAGCCTGGAGCATCTCCATCCATCATATGAGATGCTCCAGTCAAAGAAACACAAGTGCTCAATCGATATTCTTTTCCTGCATGAACAAACGGCCATACAGGGACCATCGGAACAGGGTCACTTCGATGAACTGCGCGATAAATACCATGTAAACTAGTTTCTGTTTGCAGAGCATAAGCATTGAATCCAACTCTAGGAGAGCCAAAAGTATATAACTTAACTGGAATTTTATAATTCGAACGTATCCAAACAGCTGCAAGATTTGCTATTGCACCACCCAAACTATGGCCAACACAATGAACAGGCCTATTTCCTAATTGATCTAGAAGAATAGCAAGTTGAGATTTAATTGACTCAAAAGTCTTGTTGAAACCTGCATGAACCGTTTTATTGTTACTACTACAAGTCACACCACAATGTAAGTCAGTTATAGCATCAGCCATCGATGCCGTACCTCTAAAAATGATTACCGCTTCATTTTTAAAATTCCCCTCAGAACGGCCTATCCAAAAAAAACCAAAGCCAGAAGTATGATTAAGTAAATGTTCTGCAATAGTTCCCGATACCCCATGGAGAGTAGATTTCTGAGCATTAAACATGAACTGTTTTCTCAACATAGCTGGAACTTGAATCTTTGCTATATTGTCTTTACTTATATTTTTACTTTTATATGCAAAACTCGCTAAATTAACCGCTAATTGTGGTGTTAATGTGTTCATATCATTCCTTTGATTATTCTTGTACATGTCAATTTAAAAATTAAAAAAGTCTTCATCGTCATCGTTTAATTCATAGACATCAAAATCAGTTTGCCAACGACAAATACTAGTTCCATCAAACTCTAAATTACGATTACGTTTGTTCGGAAAAGTAAAATCAACCTCCTTAGAGGTTAAGTCAGCATTCAATGTTGCTAATTTTTCTTTTACTTCGGGGGACTCTTCGATACCTATAACACTAGAACGCCAAAGGAGGTACGATTGACCATCATGAAACAGTTCAATTTGCTGTTCAGTAAAATTATGAACAAACATGTCTCCCGGTTTTTTTGAACTTAAATTAACTTCGGGCATAGAGAATTCTCCATTTTCGTCTGTTCGAGTTTCATCATTTTCAACAAACTTATGGATATAATTTAGTTGCCGTGTAATTTTAGCGCCAACAACAGGTTTTCCGTTTAACAAAACCTGCCCTTTTACTTCTGAGCACATGTGTACGTCGTATGTTTTTAGTAGTCCAAACATGTTGAGCAAATCTCCCTATTAAAAATACTCTCGATAATTAAACATCTACCGAAGATACTTCATCTTAACCCGTTAAAATATTTACCTTCAATCAAAAAGCGTGGCAGAGAGTCACTTTCAACCAAGACTTGATTACCTCGGTCATGCCACATACAGGCCATACCGAGCAATTGGAGTGGCAAAAATGAATCAACAGGCACAGTGTTAGGATCACTTGCATTTATCCAGTACTTTTCTTGCAACTGAAGATTTTTAGCAAGCGTTTCGTTAAAGTCAAACCCGATATCTGTCGTGAGCGCTGCAAAGGTTTCTAGATACCCCATTGCGATATCAAGCGCCCAATCGTTACCTTGCGCTACCGCCATTTTCATACATTCGTTTAACAATGCAGGATAATTGCTTTGACGGTGATGGTAGGCTTGAAATACTTCAACCAAGTTATAAGATACAGGGCCAGCTTTGGTTGCACTTTGTTTCATTATCTCTACGGGAAAATTAGCTAAGCTGTCCATACTTTCTTTATCACGCGTAATTACCGCTAAAAAATAGGCATCGAGCCACTCTGCAGGGGCTGCATAGCCAGCTTCTAACATGCCTTTGCCGTTCCAAGTTACTTGAGGTAAATCATATATCTTAAACGTAAGCTCTTGCTCTGGTTGCGCAGCCAACTTCAAAAATGCTGAATACATTTTTGAGGCAAGCTTTAGGCCCATTGCTGACTCTTGTTCTATCTCTGGGGTTTGTTCTGCCCAGGTGAGCCAACGAGAAAAATTAATATATAGTTGAGAGAACCTTAGCAAGTTATCTCTTTTATTAATTATATTTACTGGAATTTTTTTTATTCTTTTCTTTGGGGATTCTAGCCACTCCTCCAAAGACGCTTTTTCAAATTGAGGCTTATGAGTTCTTTCAGTTTTCATTTGTTAACCTGCTAATTATAATAAATCAATATCAAACTCTGAAATTTTTACTTCACTAACCTTAGAGCCAGTATCCGTTTTCGTTATCGGAGTTTCGATATGCAAATATTTAATGATGTTTTCATCATCTATGGCTTCTTCGATTGCATTAGCCGCTTTCTTATCAGATGTATTTGGTAAACTTTTCCCCATATTATCTGTAATGGCCTGCGCATATTTGGGTGTTCCCTGCTGATAATCACTGTCACCAATCTGCTTTTTACCCAGTGGACTCTTGCCCCCTTTGGCTTCAACAATGATCACATCACCGTTAGCATTTTGATACACCATATCAAAGTTACCCGATACAGAAGAAGATTCATCCAAACTGTCTGGATGAATTCGCTCATAACCAGGGTAAGTGGCTTTCACTGCCATATCTGCGGCTTTTTCGCCTATTTTGGCTGATTGCTCATTCACTTTTGGGATTTGCTTATTATATCCATCAGTTTGACGAGCAAACTTATCACGCTCTATCATTGCCTCATCGCGCTCGTCACAATGTTGTTGCAATTCATCCTTTTCTTCAGGCGTCAATTTATACGTTTTTTCTGAGTTTTCTTTCTTTTTAGCTGTGATCAACGTTCTGGCTGTATTTTCTTTAATGCGCCCTTTACTGGCCCACTCATCATTCACAGCCTTACCGCCAAATTCATGCATACCAGCAAACTCTTCAATGGTAAGCTCCATTTCTTTTAGCTCACCACCAATGTTACGGCGAATAGTAATGGTGTTATCCACTTCATTCATCGATTCAAGTGTATAAGCATAATTTAGCTTATTTACTCCATCCGGCTTTTGTACTTTTAATTTACCTTCTGGATCGGTAATGGCAGCACTATCAATTGCACTTTGTAATATCTTATCTTTCGTTTTTTGATCTATTCCTTTGCCAACTAAATTATCTAACATCGCCGATAATTTAGCTTGCCCTTCTTTACACAACAACCCAAATGGATCCACCCAATTCACATGATTAGGCGCATATTGATAATGATTTATGCCACCCACTAATCCAATAGGGTCTTGATGGATGAATCGTGCTTGTTGAGGGCTGTAGTACCGAAAGCGGTTGTAGTGTAAACCTGATTCGTCATCAAAGTATTGCCCTTGAAAACGGATTGGGTTAGTTATCTTGTCTTGCTTGGCTGCATCTTTAAAATCTGTATATTCAATGTCTCTATGTTTAATAGATGTTCTTTCAATTGTCTGACCAAACACGTCTTGCTGACTGCGCCAGACAATTTTAGCATTTTCATCCGTTAAGCAAATAGGTGTGCCGAGTTGGTCTAAGTGATAATAATAAACCTGCCCTGCTTTAATCAGTGCTACAGGTGTAAAAGTATCAGGCTGATAAATATACCAAGTGTATTCACCTAAAGTGCATTCGCCAATAAGCTGATGATTGTCCCAAATGAAGTCGGTGCGACCTAGTTCGGTGATTTTTGCACTGCGACGGCCTAGGGCATCATATTCGTATTGGGTCAGCTTGCCATTAACGTTGATTTGCACCAACTGGTTTAAACCATTAAAGCTGCGCTGTTGTTTATCGCCAGTGCCCACTTGGCTGATTTGGTTGCCACTGGCGTCATAGCGGTAATCGATGCCCGCCATGCTCATTAAGCGGTCGTTGTTAACCACTACATCGTTAAGGTTTTTATTGGGCCTTACTGCATCGGATGATAATGCCGATGAAACTGAATGTTGAATTTTTTCAGCGCGCTCTGTATCAAATGTTGAACTGTTAACACTGGCATCAACACGGTTATCGTTATCACGTAGAGAATGAGTAGGATTACCAAATCCATCCCATTGGTATTGTTGCTGAACACTGGTTTTGTTGCCAGTAGGGTTATCCGATACACGAGTATGACTGTCACTGACGAGTTTGCTGATGTTGTTATAGCGAAATGACTTAACATCGGGTGTGCTTTTGGTTTCAGGCCCTTGAGAGGTTTGAACCTCACTAGTTGCGCCCTGCTCTGCTACTTCGCTATCACAGCGAAGTAATTGATGTTGCTTATCGTATTGATAATGTCTTGATGCGAACAGAGCTGACTCTGATGAGGCAAGCTCTTCTAATATAAACTCTGGTGCTGCGTTATTTGAGCTCGCATGTCGCCATGTCTGCTCAATTAATCTTGAATAGCTATCATAGGCATGACTGAGTTCAAGTTGATTACCTTGTGTCGCTTTATTCAATAAACCCGATGGCAGATAGTGATATTGAGCCAGCTGTACACACTGCTTTGATGGGCCATTGACTGTAAATCCATTGTCTGTAACGCTAATGCCACTTAATTTACTGTTTTTACTGTTTTTACTGGTGAAAAACGATCATCCGCAACCTTAAATTTTCATAAAATAAATCATAAGTATGAGCTAGAATATTGCCAGGGCAATCGCATGAACGTTTTTAATTTAAATCTGTGAAAATTAGAATAAGAGGAAGTTTAGTCGATAACAATTTCTATGGTTAGAATATGAAATATTGGATATACCTACCTCGACTTGTATGAAAAACACTCACTCGTGCGGTAGCCCTGCCTTACTTAACCTGAACTCGGGATAAGAATTGAACTAAACGCCCTCTTTACGATCAGATCTTTCGACCAAGAAGGATTTAATCATGCAGAGGGCGTATGAATAATTTAATGGATATATTTTGTGATGTCGATGATTTTTGTGCTGTATTCATTCCGCAATGGAAAACACAATGCCTGACTGACGGCACACGAAGACGTCAGCGCTCAAATTGAATGGACATGAGCGAAATAATGACCATTATCATACTCTTCCATACATCCCACCACCGTGACTTCAAGAACTTTTATACTGGTTATCTTGCTCGATTCTTTAAATCTGATTTTCCACATTTGCTCAGTTACAGCCGCTTTTTGGAACTAATGCCCACAACTGTCGTGCCATTGTACAGCTATTTTTGTACCATAAGAAGTCAGCCAACAGGGATTGGGTTTGTTGATTCAACGAGTATCAAGGTCTGTCACAACTTACGAATTCCAAGGCATAAAAGTTTATCGGGCCTCGCTAGCCGAGGAAAAGGCACGATGGGATGGTTCTACGGGTTTAAACTTCACCTAATTGTTAATCACAAAGGCGGCATTGTAGCCGCCAAAATAACGCCCGCGAATGTGCATGACACTCAGCCTGTATCGGGGATGGTGGTTAACTCAATGGATAAACTTTATGCCGACAAAGGCTACATTAGCAAAGCACTGGCGAGCGACTTACTCGAACAAGGTGTTACGATCGTCAATAATGTCCGTAAAAACATGAAAGCTAATGCATTATCCCTATGGGATAGAGCGATGCTTTCACGTCGATTTATCATTGAAACCATCAATGACCAGCTAAAAAATATTTCACAAATAGAGCATACAAGACATCGAAGCGTGCATGGTTTTATGTTGAATATGATAGGCGGATTGATTGCCTATCAACTGAAAGAAACTAAGCCACAACTCAATATTACGAATGCTGAGTTTGGCGCTATTGTTGTTATGGCTTAAACCGATCTCAGGTTACTTAGTCTTAATCGAATGAATAACATTATCAATAGTAGTAAACCAAACTGAATATCAATAGTCCCGCCGCTGTAATTATTGCTATGTTCCACCTTGGCAATTTTTTCCTCTTTAACTCTCACTTTAAATCGAGCTAACTCATCGTCTAAGTTTTTAGTCATATCAGTAACTGCCAGGTCAAAACCTTGCATCGATTTTTCTGCTAAGGTTTCATCAATACCTATGGCTGTGGTTCGTTTTTCAAGCTTGCTGATCCCCGGTGCTCTAAAAAGCATTTTTCTACTTTTAATGTCAAACACTGCGGTATCAACAAAGGTTTGTACGGTATTTTCATTGCCCGGAATCACATACATACCCACGATGGTCCAATACAATAACGCGGCATTATTCTCTACAGACTGAGTCACTTGATCGTAAGACACCAACGCCATTACATCGACATCATATAAACGCCCAACTTGTTCTAATGTGTTAAAACCATCACCACCAGCAAGATAAGTACTCGGAATGACTTCAATGCGGTCAATATAATCATATTGAACAAAAGCCGCTTTCACTTTTTCAAGTAATTCGTATTGATCTTTACTATGCACAGCCTCTTTTTGAAAGCCTGTTGACGGTACAAAGGCAATACCGACTTTTACCGGTAATGTGAGCAATGGAACTTCGGCGCTATGTACTGCACGGGCTTCTTTATTAGGATACAAAAAGTCCATCAGACTGCTCGAAACAGACTGTTTCCCCGACTGCTGGCTCACCAACATACTGCATGAGGACAATAAAAAAACTGATGCCATCATGCCCAACCATGTTGTTGTTTTCATTTACGCTTCCTTTTAAATTATTTTCCATTTATTGATATCAATGAATCTGTTTATTTCTACAACACGAAAATACATAAATAACCAATCACACCAAATGTTAATTGTTTTCACTACCTTAACATTGTTAATTTCGCTAACCCTTAACTAAAAATACTATAAACCGTTGTTATTTATATACTATAAAAAGTGGCACAGTTAGTGCTTTGATGTATTTAATTAACATTAGTTACAAATGATAACGTGACGTTAACTCGCTTAAGAATAACAATAAGTACATTAGCGTCATTTAATTCAAAAAATATAACACTAGCAGGTACCCCATGGATAGGTTCATCAGCATGAAGAAAATGGCAATTCCTTTACTTTGTATTGCAGTATTGAGTGGTTGCAGCGGCGAAGAAGAGCAAGCAAAAAAAGATGAAAAATTTGCTATTCCGGTTGAAACAGCACTGGTCACCACAGGCAATGTATCGTCTTTTTACAGCACCACCGCCACACTCGAAGCACCGGAAGAGTCTCATGTGATGAGCCGCATTGCTGGGATAATCGAAAAGATTAACGTTGAAGAAGGCGATCGGGTTACCAAAGGGCAAATACTTGCGGTAATTGATGCCAAGCGTCAACGTTATGACTTCAATCGTTCAGAAGCCGAAGTGCAGATTATTCAGCAAGAGTTAAATCGTTTAAATAAAATGAACAACAAAGAGTTTATTAGCCAGGACCAAATGGCCAAGCTCGAGTTCAACCTACAAGCTGCTAAAGCACAGCGCGATTTAGCAGAGCTACAGGTTAAAGAAAGCCAAATCACCTCACCCATTAATGGTGTCGTTGCTTCACGCTATGTTAAAACAGGCAATATGGCAAAAGAGTTCCAAGAGTTATTCTATGTTGTTAATCAAGACCAACTTCACGGCATATTACACTTACCAGAACAACAACTTGCTAGTTTACGGGTTGGTCAACAAGCCAGTATTATTCAACAACACCAAGGTACAGCGGCCAATATTATCGATGCAAAAGTGCTGCGCATTAGTCCGATAGTGGATGCTCAAAGCGGTACGTTTAAAGTGACGTTAGCCGTGCCAAATCAAGATGCAACATTAAAAGCGGGTATGTTTACTCGGGTTGAACTGAAATACGACACCCACCTTGATGTACTTACCGTGCCTTATAACGCATTAATCAACCAAGACAACACTCAAGCTTTGTATGTGATAAAAGACACCAAGGCACAACGACGTGAAGTCACCTTGGGATATCGTGAAAATAACACGGTTGAAATTTTATCGGGTGTTGAAGATGGCGAACAAATTGTCATCCGGGGCCAACAAAACCTCAAAGATCAATCATTAGTGGAAATTATTACCCCACTTAGCTTCGCAGCTATTCGATAACGGAGCGGGATAATGTCAATAATTAACACTTCGGTTAAACGCCCCGTCACTGTATGGATGTTCATGTTAGCTGTGATGCTTTTTGGCATGGTAGGGTTTTCTCGCCTCGCGGTAAAACTGTTACCCGATTTAAGCTATCCCAGCGTGACCATACGCACAGCCTATGACGGTGCTGCTCCGGTTGAAATTGAGCAGCTGGTATCAAAACCAATTGAAGAAGCTGTTGGGGTGGTAAAAGGACTGCGGAAAATAAGTTCAATTTCACGTTCTGGCATGTCTGATGTTGTGCTCGAGTTTGAATGGGGCACCAATATGGATATGGCTAGCCTTGAAGTGCGTGAAAAAATCGACACTATCGAGCTGCCCTTAGACATTAATAAGCCATTATTACTGCGTTTTAATCCCAATCTTGATCCCATCATGCGCTTAGCTTTTTCTGTACCCAATGCCGATGCGGAGCAGTTAAAGCAAATGCGAACTTTTGCTGATGAAGAGTTAAAACGACGTTTAGAAGCCTTATCCGGTGTTGCTGCTGTAAGGTTATCCGGTGGGTTGGAGCAAGAAGTTCATATTGAATTAAATCAACAAAAACTAAGTCAATTGAATCTTAATGCCGACCAGGTTAAACGTCGAATAAATGAAGAAAATATCAACCTTTCAGCAGGTAAAGTGATTCAGGGTGATAAAGAATACTTGGTCAGAACCTTAAATCAATTCAATTCTTTAGATGAATTAGGTCAAGTGATTATCTACCGTGATGGCCAAACGTTAGTCAGATTATCTGATATTGCGGTGATTAGTGATGCCTACAAAGAACGCAGTGATATTACTCGCATCGGCGAAGTAGAATCGATTGAATTAGCCATATACAAAGAAGGTGACGCCAATACCGTTGCTGTTGCGCAAAAGCTACGCTCTGAACTTGAAAAAATCAATCAAGCTAATGAGCACAATAAGTTAAAAGTTATTTACGACCAATCTGAGTTTATTGAAAGCGCAGTCAATGAAGTGACATCGGCAGCGTTATTTGGCAGCTTACTGGCGATGCTGGTAATTTACCTGTTTTTACGGGACATTATTGCCACATTAATTATTTCTATCTCGATTCCCTTTTCGGTTATTGCTACCTTTAACATGATGTACTTTGCCGATATCAGCTTAAACATTATGTCGTTAGGTGGTATTGCGTTAGCAATTGGTTTATTGGTCGACAATGCAATTGTGGTATTAGAAAACATAGACCGTTATAAATCTCAAGGCATGAGTAAAGTTGAAGCTGCCGTCACAGGATGTAAAGAAGTCTCAGGCGCCATTTTTGCATCAACACTCACCACTCTGGCGGTATTTGTCCCTTTAGTGTTTGTCGACGGCATTGCAGGAGCCTTATTTGCCGACCAAGCGCTCACGGTCACGTTCGCCCTACTCGCCTCATTATTTGTTGCCTTAACAGCCATTCCCATGTTGGCATCACGTCAAGGTTTTACCAGCCTGCCGCAACCTATTGAAGTCGCCCAAAAACCTAAACCCACTAGCCGAAAAGGCAAAGTGGCCTACTACTTACTGGCTGTGCTGAGCTTTCCATTTAAACTCTTGTTTAGCTATTTGCCTTCAGGATTATTAACCGCAATTATTGTGATTAGCCGTTTTGTAAGTAGTGTATTTGGGCTATTACTCAAACCCATCTGTGCTGGTTTTAACTACTTATATCGCATCGTCGAATCAATCTATTTCCGGGTGTTACATCACGCTCTACGCTATCAAGTATTAACCATTGTGTTAGCACTTTTGGTAACACTAGCGTCAAGCAGTTTACTGCCTAAGTTAGGTGTCGAGTTAATCCCGCCGATGAATCAAGGGGAATTTTATGTCGAAGTATTATTACCGCCAGGCACCGAAGTCAGTGAAACTGATGCTGTATTACAACAACTAGCGCTGTCGATTAAAGACCGTGAAGATGTGAAACACGCCTATAGTCAGGCCGGTAGCGGTGGGTTAATGACATCGGATACAGCAAGAGGTGGTGAAAACTGGGGCCGATTACAAGTGGTACTCGCAGACCCTTTAGCCTTTAATGCAGTTAGCCAGGTATTGCGTAACACAGCAAAAAACATTCCTGAACTAGAGGCTCAAATTGAACACCCTGAATTATTCAGTTTTAAAACCCCGCTTGAAATTGAGCTATCGGGTTATGATTTAGCTCAACTCAAACAAAGTGCAGACCAACTGGTTAATGCCTTGTCTGATTCTGACCGCTTTAGTGACATCAATACTACCTTGCGCGATGGCCAACCAGAGATCAGTATTCGCTTTGACCATGCCCGTTTAGCCTCGCTAGGAATGGACGCTCCGACAGTCGCTAACCGCATAGCCCAACGTGTCGGTGGCACTATTGCCAGCCAGTTTACGGTACGCGATCGTAAAGTGGATATTTTGGTGCGCAGTGAATTAAGCGAACGCGATCAAATCAGCGACATTGAATCGTTAATTATTAATCCCAATAGTGCCCAACCAATTCCATTAAGTGCTATCGCCACAATCGATTTGCAAATTGGCCCTTCAGCAATTAATCGTATCAGTCAACAACGAGTCGCTATTGTGTCGTCTAATTTGGCTTACGGTGACTTAAGCGAAGCGGTAATTGAAGCGCAGCAGATATTGGCTAAACAGCAGCTACCAAGTTCGATTCAGGCCAGATTTGGCGGCCAAAATGAAGAAATGGAGCACTCATTTGACTCATTGAAAATAGCCCTCGTTTTGGCTATCTTCCTAGTGTATTTAGTGATGGCCAGCCAATTTGAATCATTGTTGCATCCACTGCTAATCTTAATCGCTGTTCCAATGGCCGTTGCCGGCAGTATTGTGGGTTTATTCATTACCGGGACCCATTTGAGTGTACTGGTATTTATTGGCTTAATTATGCTAGCAGGTATTGTGGTCAACAATGCGATTGTATTGGTTGACCGTATTAATCAATTGCGCCAAGAAGGTATTGATAAACTGACCGCGATTAATGATGCCGCGCAATCTCGTTTACGTCCTATCATGATGACAACCCTAACCACTACCTTAGGTTTATTACCAATGGCAATAGGCATTGGCGATGGCAGTGAAGTTCGTGCGCCAATGGCTATTACAGTCATTTTCGGATTAAGCATGTCAACCTTGCTTACATTGTTAGTTATTCCCGCTTTATATGCGCTATTTGACCGTAAACAATATACCCAAAGCGACGTTGAGTTTAATACAGCGGAGACGCCAGCATGAACATCACTCAACTGGCGATAAAGCGCCCCGTCACCACCTGCATGTTTTTCTTGGCCATTATGTTGTTTGGCATGGCGGCCAGTAGAATGCTGCCATTAGAAATGTTTCCAGGAATTGATATTCCACAAATTGTGGTGCAAGTTCCGTACAAAGGCTCCAGCCCTGCAGAAGTTGAACGCGACATCACTAAAGTGCTGGAAGAGTCACTTGCTACCATGAGCGGCATAGAAGAGGTGCGATCAGATTCAACCCAAGACGGTGCGTTTATTCAGCTCAACATGAAATGGGGTGAAGATGTTGCCACCAAAAGCCTAGAAGCGCGCGAGAAAATTGACTCGGTAAGGCATTTATTACCAAAAGATGTTGAGCGCGTCATGATCCAACAGTTCTCAACCGCCGATATGCCGGTGTTAACCATTCGCATATCAAGCGAGCGCGAACTCTCTAATGCATTTGATTTGTTAGACAAACAGCTTCGTAAGCCACTTGAACGCGTTGATGGCGTATCAAAAGTCACCCTTTATGGTGTTGAACAAAAACAGATTGAAATCCGACTTGATGCCGATAAATTGGTCGCATCAAGCCTTAATAGCCTCGATTTACGATCGCGTTTACTGGCAGAAAACTTTGTCATCAGTGCTGGTACCCTAAGAGAAAATTCACGGGTGTATCAAGTCTCACCAAAAGGTGAATTTACCAGCCTTGATGATATCAATAATCTGGTGATTGTGCCGGGTATCCGCTTGCAAGATATTGCGATGGTGAGCTATGCCCTGCCCGAGAAAATTGAAGGCAGACATTTAGATCAAAAATATGCGGTGGGTATTGATGTATTTAAGGAATCTGGTGCCAATTTAGTAGAGGTGTCTGATCGTGTGCTAAGCGTTATCGAACAGGTTAAGCAAGATCAGCAATTTAATGGCATCAAACTGTTTATCATGGAAGACCAAGCCTATGGGGTTAAGTCCTCACTCAAAGACTTATTACTGTCTGGCTTAATGGGTGCGGTACTGTCATTTGGGGTGCTGTTTCTGTTTTTGCGTAACCTTAAAATGACCTTAGTGGTTATCTCATCGGTACCGATTTCATTATGTATGACATTGGCTGGTATGTATTTTTTAGGCTACAGCTTAAATATTTTATCGATGATGGGATTGTTATTAGCCGTCGGCATGTTGATTGATAATGCGGTGGTGGTCACCGAAAGCGTGCTACAAGAGAAACAAGCTGGGCACATTGACGACACTTGTCAGATAAAAGCCAACCAACAAGCCGTGTTAACTGGCGTTGAAAAAGTCTCTTTGGCGGTTTTAGCAGGTACATTAACCACCGCCATTGTATTTTTACCGAATATTTTTGGCATAAAAGTGCAACTGACCATCTTTTTAGAACATGTTGCTGTGGCCATTTGTATCTCGCTAGCGGCTTCATTATTGGTAGCGAAAACATTAATCCCACTGATGCTCAACCACTTTCACTTTGAAGTGCAAGCCGCTAATGACAACAATCGCTTAGGGCGTTTTTATCAACGCAGCCTCACGTGGATATTAACCCGACCAAAACGTTCTGGTGTCATCGCAGTGGCATTGTTGGTATCAACAGCATTGCCATTAAGCATGGTGCAACAAGATCAGGGAGATGGTGAAGGTAATGACCGTTTATACATTAATTACCAACTAGAAGGTCGCCATAATCTAGCGGTGACCGAAGCCATGATTAATAGTATGGAAACGTATTTATACAGCAATAAAGACACGTTTTATATTGATGCGGTTTACAGTTACTACGCCCCGCAAGATGCACAATCAACCATTTTATTACAAAAAGACATCCCAATAGACATTGGTGAGTTAAAGAAAATGATCCGCGAAGGATTTCCTAAATTTTCGATTGCTACGCCACAATTTGGTTGGGGCAATGAAAATAACGGCATTCGTGTAACCTTAACGGGACGCTCAACAACCGAACTAATCCGCATCAGTGAACAAGTGATGCCATTGCTCGACAATATAGAGGGCTTAGTCGATGTGCGCTCGGAAGTGAATGGCGCCCAACAAGAAGAGGTGGTGGTGATCAACCGAGAAATGGCTGCCCGTCTGGATTTAACCTTAAGCGATATAGCATCGAACATTGCCATTGCCTTAAGAGGGTCGCAGTTACGTTCGTTTCGCCATGATCCTAGCGGCGAACTACGTATCGAACTGGCCTATGACAAAAGCTGGCAGAACTCTTTAGAAAAACTTAAGCAACTGCCGATCATTCGCCAAGGTGACCGAGTTTATACCCTGGACAGTTTAGCTGAAGCAACCGTAGTTCCTCGATTTGATACTATTCGTCATTTTAATCGCCAAACGGCTTTATCCATTGGCGCAAATCTTGAAGATCTCACTACCGAAGAAGCGCAAACCAAAATTACTCAGGTGATGGACTCAGTGAACTTCCCCTACGGGTACGGCTACTCGTTACGCGGTGGTTTTGAACGCCAAGATGAAGACCAGTCCATCATGGCGGTAAATATGATCTTGGCCATCGCAATGATTTATATCGTCATGGCGGCGTTATTTGAATCACTGCTGCTACCGACAGCTATTATCACTTCGATTATGTTCTCAATTACTGGCGTGTTCTGGGCATTGTGGCTCACAGGTACACCAATGTCGGTAATGTCGATGATTGGCATACTTATTTTGATGGGCATTGTGGTTAATAACGGTATTGTACTGGTAGACCAAATTAATCAGATGACACCCGATTTGGATAAGCTAAGTGAGACCATCATTAACGTGTGTATTACTCGTTTACGTCCGGTATTAATGACGGTTGCAACCACAGTGCTGGGATTAGTGCCATTAGCAATGGGAGATACTCAGATAGGCGGTGGTGGACCGCCGTATTCGCCAATGGCCATTGCCATTATTGGTGGGTTAACCTTTTCAACCGTCACCAGTTTGTATTTGGTACCATTATGCTACCAAGCGCTATATCTAGTACGACATAAAGCCGCAATTAGACTAGGGCTAGCCAATGCATTTGCTCAAAAACTGCTGCCTTGGACCAAATAGTCCTACACTTCAGTTCTGCTGGTGCATCGTTACTGTTTACAGTAGTCAATGTTTGCTATGGTCAATGTTTGCTACGGTCAATGCTTAATAAGCTACATTGGAGAAGTGTGATTTTATTTAATCAGATGCTAATTCACTGGATGTTGTTGCACGATAAGTGATCAACTTGTTACGCTAGGCAGTATTAATAACAATAAAATAATTGCTATGACAGCAATGAGGGATCGTCATGAAACTAACATTTCAACGTCACATCATCGGACTCAGTGCAGTAGCGATGCTTGCATTAGCTCAAACGTCAGCCATTGCTGATGATAAGTTCAGTGATGTGGTCATTAAATCCAACAAACTAGACAATAATACTTACATGTTTATCGGGGCCGGAGGCAATATTGCGGTTTCTGCTGGAGATGACGGCATATTAATTGTTGATGATCAATTTGCACCTTTAGCCGATAAAATTACCGCCGCACTTAATGATATTCAACCTGGCTTGCCTAAATACATCGTTAATACTCATTACCATGGTGACCATACGGGTGGAAACGCCCACTTTGGTGAAACAGGCTCTATCTTAGCTCATCATAATGTTCTCGAACGTCTCAAAGCGGATAGCAGTACTCCTGCGTCAGCATTGCCCGTTATCACTTATGAAGACAATATCTCAATTCATTTTAATCAAGATACTTTAGAGGTTATTCACCTAGGTCCAGGCCATACCGATGGTGACAGTGTCGTCATGTGGCAAAAAGCCAATATTATTCACATGGGCGATTTATACTTTAAAGACCGCTTTCCGTACATTGATTTAGCGGCGGGAGGCTCTGTAACAGGCTATCGTGAAAACGTCAGTTTGATCCTCGATCGTTTAGACAATAAAACTAAGGTAATACCCGGTCATGGCGAGTTAGCCGATAAAAATGCACTGCTAAAATTCAAGCATATGCTTGATGACAGTATTAATTGGATGCGTGGTGAAATTGAAATGGGCCATGATTTAGCCACCATCAAAAAACAGGGCGTTCCAGCAAAATATGCTAATTGGGCTTGGGAATTTATCTCGGCAGATAAATGGATTGAAACTTTATATCAAGACCTAGCCGCAAAATCTTAACTAGATAATCCATTTCGGTATATCAATCAAGATCACTACCGGTCTACATACAAAAGCTTGCTGTCTAGGCAAGCTTTTTGTATAAAATACCAACGTAGTTAAAGGTATTACAGCCACTATGCCAGTGTTAAAGGCGCTTGCCTGAAATGCCACAACACCCAATACACTGGCTTCAAATCTTTTCCACCAATATCTCGAAAAGGTCTCGCGAAATAATATAACCATTGCCAGGAAGCTAAAAATTGCTTGGCTTTTTGCCATATTGCTTCACCACCCGCTAAACGATAACAAGCAATAGCTTGATTAATCACATTATTATTGGGTCCAATATAGCGATATAAGCTATGGATAAACACCAACACATCTCGAATTTGTTGTGAGACAACTGATTTATGCTGTTGATTCGCCTCAAAATCGATAAATTTAACCTCACCGGCTTGCCAGCTAATGTCACGTAAGGCTGGACGACCATGAGCAAGCTGCATAGAGTGTAGTTTCGCTAATGCTACGCTGACATCATTTAAAATGGGTTGCCATAAGGTTTGGCTTGTACGCTCGAGCAGATGATTAATGGTACTTCCAGCGTCTTCGACAACCATGTAACCGTCACCAAAATCGACAACCGCAGGCACTGGTGCACCTAAATGACTTAGCGTATTTAATACACCAATTTCTTTATGCAATGCAGCTGTGGAGTTTTGCTTTAATAAACGCATCGCCCCTGCAAGATGCTCTACTTGCTTCAACCAATATCGCTTACCTTGGTATTCGAAAGGCACTACACGTTCGCCACGGTGTTCACGATAAACCTTAGCCACATGTTGTTGAAAACCATCATTCTCAGTCATAAAACAACCTAGTCATCGACTCACTATTACTGATGACTAAATTATCTTACTAACGTTTATAGAACTCAATTAAATCAATGATTTTTAGTGATTTTTGATAGAATATTAGCTTTATATAAAAACTTCATACATAGCTTGTATACAAACTAAAAACACAAACGATACATTTGGTTACCATTGATATTAATCAGTATAAATATCCGATCAATTCATCATTAAATAGAACACACGATAAATGACCATGATTAATGACTAAGGTAAAAATGATTAGATAAACGGAGCTAAGAGCAAACTGTTGATAGCTGAATAAGAAAAATGTTGCAGCTCAATATAATGGCTTTCCTCAAACAAAAAAAGCGCCCTTTTGGGCGCTTAATCATTCAATCATTTTTCACATCATCGAACCGTTATTCAGTCACTAACGCTGTAGCACGATTTTCTAACAATACCGGAATACCTTCGGTAATAGGGTACGCTAATTTATCAAACTTGCAGATCAGTTGTTGCGACTCTTTGTCGTAATCTAGCTTGCCTTTACATACTGGGCAGGCCACAATTTCGAGTAATTTTTTATCAAATGCCATGAGACAATCCTTTTTTAGTTTGAGCCACTTGCTGTAATTGGCTCAACAATGCGTGATCAAATTCTAAGTTAAGCTTCGCATTTACAGGTAAATACCACCAGTTTGATTGTGCAAAATCGCGACATTTAACCGCATCTTTTTCAGTCATTAATAATGAATGCTGTACGGATAAGTCACTTAATTGCTTTTGGTCAAAAGCTTGGTGATCTGCGAACTCAACTGTTTGTACTACTTTATAGCCTAACTGGCTAATACTATTAAAAAAACGTTGCGGGTTACCAATACCCGCCATCGCAACGACACTGTGTTGCTGATTAAACTTATCGTCTAGGTTATTGTCAACCTGACAAAGCGGCGCGGGCTCTAGTGCCATCAGCACTTCACCGGTTTGAGCTGGCCCGCCATTATTTATCACAAAATCAACTGAATTTAACCGCCACAAACCTTCACGTAAAGGGCCTGCGGGTAACAAGCAGTGATTGCCATAACGACGCTCACCATCCACTAAAGCTATTTCGATATCGCGGCCTAAGGCATAATGCTGTAAGCCATCATCACTAATAATCACATCAACATCAAAGTCTGCTAATAATGTATGCGCTGCGCTCACTCTCTTGGCACCGACAACCATAGGTACTTGAGTACGAGCCACTATCATTGCAGGCTCATCCCCTACATCATTAGCTTTTGCATTAGGATTGACAGCAACAACACCATCGATATTAACTCCATAGCCTCGGCTTATCACACCTGGCTTGTAACCATGTTGGCGTAACAGTTCAATTAAATAAATTACTGTTGGAGTTTTACCACTGCCTCCCGCGGTGATATTACCCACCACTATTACGGGGACAGGTAATACTTGCGCTTGTTTTAGCCCACAACTAAACAGTAACCGCCTAATAGTGGATATTAACCAAAATACCCCAGATAACGGCAGTAATAACCATTTAGCTTGATGACCTTGATACCAAATGCGATGAATAAGCTGTTGCATCACAACCACCTAATCATTATTGACTGAACTGCATCTGGTAAAGATTAGCGTAAATACCTGCTTGGGCAATTAACTCACTGTGATTACCGCGTTCAACAATTTTCCCTTGATCGATAACCAAAATTTCATCAGCGCTTTCTATGGTTGATAAGCGATGGGCAATCACAATAGAGGTGCGATTATGACGAAGATTATCGAGGCCTTTTTGAATCGCTTTTTCCGACTCAGTATCCAATGCCGATGTTGCTTCATCTAAAATTAACACTGGCGCATCACGTAACATGGCGCGAGCAATGGCAATACGTTGGCGCTGGCCGCCTGAAAGCAACACACCATTTTCGCCGACTTGGGTATCAAGACCTTCAGGTAAAGTATCAATAAATTCCATGGCATAGGCTAATTCTGCTGCATGCACAATTTGTTCGCGAGTCACTTCACCTGGATAAGCATAAGCAATGTTATTGGCGATAGTGTCGTTAAACAAGGTAACTTGTTGCGACACTAAAGCGACTTGATTACGCAGTGATTTTAGTTGGTAATCATAAATACTGGTGTCATCAAGACGGATATCACCAGTTGATAAATTACCATAAAAGCGAGTAATCAAACTGGCAATGGTCGATTTACCAGAGCCTGAACGACCGACTAATGCAACCGTTTTACCCGGCTTAACTTCAAAATTAATCCCATTAAGTGCTGACTTTTCTTGGCCAGGATATGCAAATGTCACATTATCAAAGGTCAACTTACCTTCAACTCTATCGATACTAAATGCGCCATTATCAGGTTCTGGTGGGGTGTCTAATAATTCAAATACTGTGGTACAAGCGGCAATACCACGCTGAAATTCCGCATTGACACGGGTTAAGTTTTTAATCGGTTGTAGCATGGCTAACATGGCGCCTAAAATAGCAGCAAAAGTACCAGCGGTTAAATCCGTTCTCATGCTATCCCAAGTAGCGGCATACAACACAAACGCCAATGCGAATGAACCAATCACCATAATGAGCGGCTGGCTGATTGACTGCGCAACCGCAAGTTTCATGTTTTGGTAGCGGTTACGATCGTTAACTTGGAAAAAGCGTTCAACCTCAGTTTTTTGTCCACCAAACACTAATACGTTTTTATGGCCCTTAATCATCTGCTCTGTGGTTGCGGTTACGCCGCCCATTGCAGATTGAATTTGCTTAGAAACCTTGCGAAAGCGTTTGCTGACAACACTGATAACCACGCCCATGATGGGGCCTATCACCAAAATGCATAACGACAATTTCCACGAATAGTAGAACATAATGCCTAACATACCGATGGCCGTCATGCTGTCTCGGACGATTGAAATTAACGCACTGCCTGATGCTCGAGCAATTTGTTCGGTATCAAACGTAACGCGCGAAATCAAATTGCCGCTATTTTCACGGTCAATATAACTCACAGGTAAACGTAGGTAATGCTCAAACACTTGTTGACGCATATCCATAATGAGCTGAGCACTCATGTATGACACACAATAGGTCGACACAAAGTTAGCCACACCACGTAAACTAAACATTAAAATAACCGCTATTGGGGCCATTAACATAATGTCTTTATTAGCGTTAAAGCCACCGTGCGTTGGTAAGTCGACACCGGCGACTATCGCTGGAGTTTGACTAAAGCCTTCATCAATAAACGGCTTAATAAATGCGATAAACGCTGCATCGACAGCGCCATAAGTAATAAGACCTAGAACAGCCATAATAAACATGGCTTTCATCGGTACGACATAGGCCATCAAACGTTTGAAAACGACCCACATTTCATTTTTAGGTGATGCTGACATTGAATCCAATACTTAACTAGCAAACATGAATAACATTCTACTCTGCTTTAAGTGACTCACCAAATCTAAACAAACGGTTATACCAAAATGGGGCAATTTGCTGACGATAAGTGGTCACTTTGTATCCTTCATCAGTGAAGTTGATGCTTATTTGGCCGACATGGCCAGTTTGTAATATTTTACTGCCTTGTTGTTGATACCGCGCCACAATATCCGGTTTAGGAAAACCATATTGATTAGAGAAACCTGCGGTAAAAATAGCTAATTGGGGGTTAACACTATCAATAAAGGCTTGGGTAGATGAGGTTCGACTACCGTGGTGCGGAACGAATAAAATATCGGCTTGAATATCTGCATTTACCGCCAAAAGTGCTTGCTCTCGTGGAGCTTCAATGTCTCCGGTTAACAACACCGTTGACTGACCGTCAAACAATTTGACCACGCAGGAACGGTTATTATCATTACTATTGGCGCTTAAAATATTTGGGATAAAACTCAATTGTACACCGCGCCACAATAATTCACCGTCACAAGTTTGCACGCTATGTGATGATTCAGTTAACGCTGATGCTGAAAAATCAGCAATTAATGTCGCCTGCGGAAATTGTTCGACTAATACGTTTAATCCACCAGCATGATCATTATCGTCATGACTCACGACAATATAATCAATATAACGAATCCCCTTACTGGCCAAAAAAGGCAATATCGCACGTTGAGCATAACTGAATTCGCCATAAGCAGCGCCAGTGTCGTAAATAACCCCGTGCTGCCCTTGCTGTAAAACCACAGCCATTCCTTGAGCCACATCGATGGCATGAAGCTGCCATGGTGTTGAACCTAACGAAGACGCTGGCGATAACAATATCTCATGGGTCACTAACTTGTTCATGATGACTGGCAGCATAAGCACTGACACTATAACGCGATAACCCCACTTGCGCTGACTCGGCACATAACCGCGTAACATCAACAATATCAGCGCCAAAACAAAAAAGACTCCCGCAGCTAACTCTTGTTCGGTTAACACCAGTTGTTTTAACGGCAAGCGATCACTCAACTGCAATAACCACGCAAAGGGCTCCAAACTAAAATTAGCCCACTGAAATATCATTACGCTTAGGCTTTGCAATGAAACAATATCAATCGCTAACAACCATAGGATGCACAACGCTAGTAACCAAATGCAAAAGCTCAGCATGGTTAATGGAATAACCACCAAACTAAACCAAGGTACCAGCAGCATATTCAACCAGATACTATGAGGTGCAATGCCACCAAATAATATCCCTTGCAAAACACCGAGTAACAGCGCTAAACGCCATTGAATAGACCACAATATAATAAGTCCATGTAAAATTTTATCCTTAAGCTGTATAGCTTTTTGAATACATTTGTCCCTCAAAGTGAACTTAGAAACTTCAATGTCTGGGTTAACAAGAGCAGTGCCTAAGCTAGAACGTTGATCTACCGAATCAGGTTTCACCGACAATAAAATAATCACCAATGCACCAAAAGATAACCACAACCCAGCACCTAGTGACGCAAAAGGATCGACCAACAATACAAAAAATAATGCATATACAAGTCGATCCCAATGATGACTAAATTGTTTAATAAAGCTGAATATCATCAATAAAAATAGCATCAGCAATGCGCGTTGAGTGGCAATAGCAAACCCAGATAAGTAGCCATAACCTAAGGTAAATGCTGCCGCAAATACCATTGCCAGTTGGATTTTGGCCAAATGCTGCCAAGAGAAAACATAACGACTTACCCCAATCAAAATGCCATAGAATAAACCGAAAACCACCGCCAGATGTAAACCTGAAATCGCGACTAAATGCCCTGCCCCTGTCTGCCGCAACTGCTGCCAACGTTCAGAGGTTAACGCGCTTTTATCACCAAAAATCAACGCTTGTAAAATATCGCCCTGAGAAAAGTGTGCCAATAAAGGCGATAATGTTTCCATGATCTGTTGACGTATCGATCCACTGTGACTAAGCAACTCAGCTTGCTTAACACGACCTTTGGCGACAATATGTTTACTAATAAAGTACTTTTGCTGGTTAAAACCACCTTGATTTTGGATACTCGAAATCCCTTTAACCTTTGCACTAAATTGCCATATTTGGCCAACAACAATTTTATCTGGCTTTTGCCATGTTAATCGGTAATATCGCTGCACATTATTAAGCGACAACGTCTCTAAAAAAGCGTCTTGATAAGGTTTTGCCATGACGCGCACATCAAAACTAATCCAGTCGCTGTTTTGGCTAACTAGTGATACTATCTGCGCCTTAAACTCGATTTGTTGCGACTTTTCAGCATATTGATGCATATATAGACAATGAAACAACAGGCTCAGCCAAATGACGGCGAATAAACAGCCAGCCATAAGCGGCCCTTTGCGAAGGCAAAGAAGCATAGCCAAGAATAGAATGGGCAAACACCATATTGGTGCCAGCGAAGGCCATAACATCGCTGATAAAGAACAGGCGCAAAAGCCATAGATAAATCGATTCATAATGAATTAGTTAAGACATTAATCGACAAATATGCCAAAAAAATTAATACAAAGATTTATGCCAAAACCAGAAACACTTCGTGAACATAAGTATTTACGGATGTTTGGCACACTATTGCACAAACCTAATTTATGGGTATTAAATCGCAAATCAGCGCCAGGAGCCTTTGCTGTTGGGCTATTTGTGGCTTGGATCCCAATGCCATTTCAAATGGTCGTTGCTGCTGGATTTGCCATTATATTTAACGTCAACCTTCCGGTTGCTGTGGCGCTGGTATGGATAACAAATCCACTGACGATGCCTATAATGTTTTATGGTGCCTACTTGTTAGGCGCTAAAATCCTGGGTCATAAAGCACAAGCATTTCAGTTTGAAGCCAGCTGGGCATGGATTGAAGCATCTGTATCAACCATCGGCCCACCCTTTCTCGTTGGTTGCTTAGCTCTTGGCATTATCAGTGCGCTAGTTGGGTTTATTGTCATTAAAAGTATGTGGCGCTATTCAGTTTTGTTTAAATGGCAAAAGCGTAAAGGTTAGAAAGTCTTCGATTGATTGGCTACTTTACCCATGTACTCGTATTAAGGTCGCTATAGCGGCCTTTTCTATGGGCTAAAGATGTTGATTTAAACACTGCTCAGCCAGCACCCACTATTGAAAACCCATTGGTTAGTACTTAATGACGGTATCACTGCTGAACAACAGATAGCTTGGTTGTTAGATAAACTTGAACAGTTTGGTGATTTACCGTCAGACACACACGTTTTTGTCGGCTTAGAAGCTACCCAAGTGAGATTAGTAAAGCAATACTTGCTTGAGCAACAACAATTACCATTAAGTGCAATCAGTGCTACAGGGTACTGGAAGCGAAATACTGATGCTGACACCTTTGGTAAACAAAAACAGATGCAGCCGCTGTAGTGACTTTTGTTCAGTTAAGCAAAACACTGATTAAGTGATGGGAAATAACAATCAAAATTTGACGATTTTCATTCAAACTTGTTATTTTTGAGACTGTAAATAATTTGGTCGAACAAGGCGCAGTATCTGATGACTTGCTGCGTCAATAGTATATCCACGGCCAATAAATGCTACACAATTAGCCGGTAAAAGGACTGTTTTGACACGGTAGATTACAAGCGGAGGCTCTTTAGACTGCGATAAGTCCACACCACCAAATGCAGTGTAAGTAATCCACTGAAACTAAGAGCAAAGAAAAGTAATGCAATGGATTCTACAGTCTTAGGCGTGTCCGCATAGCAATACCACCAAAGTGGCCATGCAATTATGCTCAATAGGGCTAATTGCCACATGCAGCGTTTACAACGGCCAATTTTTTGTCTAAAAACAGAGTCGGAACATTGGTTACAGGACATAACAGCTTTCTTTATCATTTATGCTGAGGATATTGATTATCAAACTCGCTCGCCAACATGGCATACAGATACTCATCACCCCATGCGCCTTTAAAAAACACATTGTTAATAAAATGGCCTTCACGACGAAACTGCAACTTTTCTAAAAGTGCTGCACTGGCTAGATTGAGGCAGTCAGTTTGAGCAATAACTCGATGGCGAGATAATTCCACAAACAAATATTGCAATAAACGCGTTAACGCTTGTGCTGCTATTCCCTGCCCTTGAAATGCAGGAGCGATCGTAAAACCGACTTCAACTTGGTTGTCATCAATAAAATGTACTGCCAGATCGCCCATTAACAACTCATGCTTATCACTAATGGCTAATTGATACCATTGCCCTGCTTTAGCAAAATCTTGGTAATGGGTCGAATTGAATAAGTTTAGCGCATCTTGATAGTGATAATCGGTCCAACTCTGATATCGCGCAACACTAGGATCCGCTCTATAGGCGGTAAATGCCGTTAAATCATTAAGACTAAATGGCCTGATGATTAAACTACCCGAGGTTAACGTAGGACACTTTAGTGAATCCAAACTAGCATTACTGGCCATATCAACCTCGTTTTTTTATAGCGTTTATCTGCCCGCTAATGCAGTGGCTGGCGCAATTTTAGTCGCTTTCCACGCAGGGTAAATGGTTGCAATAAGGCTCATGAATAGGCCCATTAACAATACAACTAATACATCTTGATAATGTAATTCAGAAGGAAGGAAATCAATAAAATAAATATCCGATGCTAATAGTTGAATACCTAATATCTGCTCAAGACTGCTGGCAATAGCACTTAAATTATATGCTAGAGTGACCCCTAATATGCCACCAATAGTGCACCCCATCAGTCCATTTAAAGCACCTTGCAGAATAAATATCGCCATAATGGCACCACGATGAAGCCCCATTGTCATCAGAATCGCAATTTCAGAGGCTTTATCGCGCACTGCCATAACAAGTGTCGACACAATATTAAAACACGCCACAGCAATAACCAGCGCTAATACCAAATACATCACTAAACGAACGAGTTGAATATCTTGGTATAAATGCCCTTGTGTGCGAGTCCAATCATTAATGTATAAATACTGCTCTTGGGCAAATCCTAAATCACGAGTGATACTTGCTGCATTAAACACATTATTGACTTGAATTCGTACCCCAGAAACGGCAGAACCCAGCTCGAGCAAATCGGCTAAATAATCAAGCGACACATAAGCTTGAGTCGATTCAATTTCGCCACCCAACTCGAACACGCCAGACACCACAAAGCGATGGCTTTTGGCCGACGTTAACTGACTGTTATTAGCATCTGGGGTATACATCGCCAAGGTGTCACCCACCTTCAAGCCCAACTTAGTTAATAAACTGCGGCCAAGCACGATATGATTTTCATCACTGCTTAATGACTGCCATGCATCGACAGACATATAATCAGCAATGCTGGACACGTCAGATTCATGTTTAATATCAATACCGTTGACGATTAACCCTTGAAACCCGCCTGGCTTTTGCACTAACCCTTGCAAGCGCACAAAAGGAGCAACGCCAGTAATCTGCGGCATATTTGAAGCACTTTTGGCAATATCCTGCCAATCGGCAATGGGTTGGTTAACCCCAACGAGTTCGCCGTGAGACACCACGCCTAATAACCGGTCTTGTAATTCTTTTTCAAAACCATTCATGGCAGATAACACCACAATTAGCACACCCACACCTAAGGCAATACCCGCAGTTGATGCAAATGAGATAAAACCGATAAAGCCATTAGACTGTCTGGCACGGAAAAAACGCCAGCCAATTGTTAACGGTAACCACTTACTCATTCGGCTAGCCCTGTTGGAGATGTTGCAGCAACAACTTGCAAAATGCCATCTTTCATTGTCAATTGACGATCCATCTTGGCTGCTAATTTATGATCATGAGTAACCACCACGAACGCCGTACCAAATTGCTGCGCTAACTCGCGGATCATCGCATAAACATTATCACCACTGCTGGCATCCAAATTACCTGTAGGTTCATCAGCTAATACTAACTTCGGTTTGTTGATAAGTGCTCTGGCAATCGCCACACGTTGACGCTCACCACCCGACAATTGCGCCGGAATATGCTGCAAACGATGACCTAACCCCACACGTTCAAGTAAATTTTTTGCGTCTACCAAGGCTTGCGTTTTATCTCTGCCTTGAATAAATGCTGGCATCGCCACGTTTTCAATCGCGGTAAACTCTGGCAATAAATGATGAAATTGATAGATAAAGCCCAAATCCTGATTACGTATTTGTGCCTGACGCGCACTAGACAATTGGTATAAATCTTCGCCGTCTAATAACACGGTTCCAGACGTGGGCGTGTCTAAGGTTCCCATGATATGTAAAAGTGTACTTTTACCCGATCCAGAACTGCCTACAATGGCTAACTGCTCACCCTTATAAACGGTTAAATCAACACCCGATAATACCTGAGTGGTCACTTCACCGTCATGATAATGCTTACTGACGTGTTGAACTTGTAATAACGCTTGATGTGTCTGGCTCATTATTCGTATCTCAAAGCGGTAGCAGGTTGAACCCTTGCGGCGGACAACGCTGGATAAAGAGTGGCAATTAAAGTAATCAATAACGTGCCTAAGATGATGAAACTCAATTGCGCTAATGACAATTCCACCGGTAGCGTCTGACCGACACCTAATATAGAAATACCAAGAGTGGTTAATATTTCGTTCAAGTTAAGGGTTAACGCAATGCCCGCAATTGCGCCAAGCATTAACCCCAGCATCGCATTAAGCGAGCCTTGCACAATAAAAATATTCATCACCGAAGTGGTCGTTAACCCTTGGGTTTTTAGCACCGCAACATCAGTTGTTTTATCCACCACCATCATCACCAATGCTGACACAATATTAAATGCCGCTACGGCAACAATTAAACTGAGCATGAGTGACATCATATTTTTCTCCATTTTTACAGCGGCAAATAAATGACCAAAATCTTGGCGCCAATCACGGGTTTTA
Organism: Shewanella sp. AC91-MNA-CIBAN-0169; assembly: GCF_040310165.1. Classification (NCBI taxonomy): domain Bacteria; kingdom Pseudomonadati; phylum Pseudomonadota; class Gammaproteobacteria; order Alteromonadales; family Shewanellaceae; genus Shewanella; species Shewanella sp. AC91-MNA-CIBAN-0169. Next base: position 86,474 of record NZ_JBEOPM010000018.1, on the reverse strand, counting down.
ATGTCGATATTTTGCTTAGCAAATCCAGCAACCACTTTGGGTGCTAACGCTGGCGCGGAAAATGGATCGTTCAAATATACCCGTAATTCATTAATGGTATTACTGTCTTGGCGCATCAATTTACGCGCATCATTATAATGCACATAGGCAACACTGGAATCGACTTGCGAGCCCATTTCAAATACACCAGCAACGGTAAATTTACGCTGACTCGGCACCGGGCCCATGGGTGAATAGACCACCCCGTCACCGCTTAACACTCTAACCTTATCACCCGCTTTAACGTCTAATTTGCGAGCTAGATCAGTGCCGAGCACAATTGAATACTTGCCAGCTTGTAACGTTGAAAAAGCATCTGAATAAGTATGAGCCGCAATGCTCGACAATGATTGCTCAAGCTCTGGGTAAACCCCATACATTTGTATAGCTTGAATGTTACTGCTCGATTGGATCATGGCTTGAGTGGTCGCACTAGGCACAATGCCACGAATATTTTGTAGTAAATATTTGTCCGCCAACAGGCTTTGGCTACTTTGTTGCCAATCCCTAAATCCCATATCACTGATCAGGGTCATTTGTGGCACAGCCCCTAAAATGCGATTTTTTAGCTGGCCTTCGAGTCCATTCATCACTGAACTGACCACTATCAATGCTGCAACACCTAAAAAAATACCCGATACCGCAAAGAAGGTAATAAAAGAGGCAAAAGCATTCGCTTTTCGGGCTCGCCAGTAACGGTAGCCAATAAAAAAAGAAAATCCTAAATTCATAAAAAAATACTAATCCTGTGCGCCTATTGGGGCGTATAAGTCAGACAATCAGGCAAAATGTGAATATGAAAACAACAAGCCAGCGTGTATGACTTGCTAAATCATTAAGTTGGGCACGATAATAGGGCTATTAGTGTGATAAATAAAGAGGCAAACCTTGATACCTGACAGCAATTCTTATTTTAGTGTGCCTCACCACTTTAATGTGTACTTAACTTCGTGGGATGCAAACCAAGCTTTACCCACAGATGATGAACTCCGCGACATGCAATCTGTTGGGTTAAAACTATTGACCGAAGTGAAAAGTCTTGAAGCAAATTGTTTACTGCAACTGCGCAATTTAGACAATGATGCTAAAGCCGTAGTGGATTTTTTAAAGCTACAATCGCGCAAAGTCGATTTAGTATTGCAACACGTGTTGGAAAAAGAAGTTCAAGATGGTGAGTTATTTAAAGGTGATCAATTTGGTGGTAGTGGAATTAGTATCATTTCATCACGTCCATTAGTTGTAAATGAATACGTTAAGACCCACATCTATTTGCATACAGAATTAGTGGCATTGCTGTGTCTGTGCCAAATACAAAGCTGCACCCCAATATCAACAGATGACGCCATCGAAACCGCATATTGGCGCTGTGAACTTGAATTTAGCCAAATACTTGAAGATGATATTGAGCAATTAGTTAAAGCAAGCTTGAATGTACAACAAAAAATGCTCAAAAAACGTAAACAGAATATCGATAAACAGCGTAGCTGAAGCCTCGCCTCATTCAATACGACTTGATCGCAAACGGAACTGACAAAGATTTCAATGAACCTATTTAGTGTACTCACGCCGCCGAGTGTAAAAAAAGGCCAACAAACGCAAACTTTGGCAACATTGGGTGGCGTGTCGCAAGCCATCACCCTCGCCAACTTAATCAATAACCATCCTGGCACCAGTATTATTGTCACTCACGATACGCCTAGTGCGTTATCGCTTGAGGTCGAACTGAGTTATTTATTAAACCACATCAATGTGAATGTATGTTTGTTCCCCGATCGTGAAACCTTGCCTTACGATAGCTTTTCGCCGCACCAAGACTTAATATCGCAGCGACTTGAAACCTTAGCCAATATTGGTCAAAGCCAGCACAATGTGGTCATCGTACCGGTAAATACCTTAATGGTTCGCCTACCTCCTAAATCATTTATGACTGCCAATGTCATGGTGCTTAATAAAGGCGACACATACAGTTTACAGCAAGCCAGACAACACCTTACTGATACCGGTTATCATATTGTCGATCAAGTATATGAACATGGTGAGTTTGCTATTCGTGGCTCTATTATCGATATTTTTCCTACCGGCTCAAAACAACCATTACGCATAGAATTGTTTGATGATGAAGTTGAATCGATACGTTTTTTTGATGTTGATACTCAGCGTTCAGGCATGGCTCGCGATGCGATTCGCATGCTGCCAGCCAAAGAATTCCCCACCGACAGCAATGCTATTGAAGGTTTTAGACAACGTTATCGTCGTCGCTTTGAAGTAATTTCAAAAGAGGCCGAATCAGTTTATCAACTCGTCAGCCGTAATTTAATGCCCGCAGGCATTGAAAACTACTTACCGTTATTTTTCGATGACACGGCCACATTGTTTGATTATTTGCCGCAAAACAGTCAACTGCTCACCTTAGGCAATATTGAAAAAGCCAGCTTAGCGCACTTACATGAAGTCAATGTCCGTTACGAAGACCGACGAGTTGATCCACTAAGGCCGCTATTGGCGCCAAAAGAACTTTACTTGCTTAATGATGAATTATTCGCGGCATTTAAATCTTTTACTCGTACCCAATTATTACAGCAATATATTGCCACCGACACCAATAATGCCGGCGAGCCGCTAGCTGAAGTTGCACTTCCAACGCATACCCTCATCGCTAACGTTGAAACACTGCCTGACATCAATGCTAACCATAAACTCAAACAACCACTCATTGCGTTACAAGAGTATTGTCAGCAGCATCCAAAATTAGTGTTTAGTGCCGAATCGGAAGGCCGCCGAGAAGCCCTGTTAGACTTGTTTGCCAAAATTGACATTAAACCCAAGCAGTTTGCTCATCTTAACGACTACCTCGCAGCCAAAGACAATATAGGCTTAATCGTGTCGCCTTTAGCGCGAGGTTGTGTGCTAACCGACACCGCAAAAGGTGCAGTAAGCATCATTTGTGAAACCGAACTGTTTGGTCAGCGTATTTCGCAGCAACGTCGCCGCGAGAAACAAAAACAAGTTAGCACCGATGTTTTAGTCAAAAACCTGGCTGAACTTAAAGTCGGTCAACCTATTGTCCACCTAGAGCACGGTGTTGCGTTATACCAAGGATTAGAAACGCTTGATACTGGCGGTTTGGTTGCAGAATATTTAAAACTGGAATATTCAGGTGGCGACAAGTTGTATGTGCCAGTGTCGTCACTGCACCTTATCAGTCGCTATAATGCCAGCGGCGATGGTAATACTCACCTCAATAAGTTAGGTAACGAAACCTGGGCTAAGGCCAAGAAAAAAGCCATAGAACGTATTCGTGATGTGGCCGCTGAATTGTTGGATGTATATGCCCGTCGTCAAGCTCGTCCTGGCGATGCAATGAGTATTGATGAAGAAGAATACGCCCAATTCAGTCAAGGTTTCCCCTTTGAAGAGACCGTCGACCAAGAAAGTGCCATTCACGCAGTACTTGAAGACATGCAAGCACCACGCGCAATGGATCGCTTAGTCTGTGGTGACGTAGGTTTTGGCAAAACAGAAGTGGCCATGCGAGCAGCATTTGTCGCCGTGAATGCCGGTAAACAAGTGGTGGTGTTAGTGCCGACTACCCTGCTTGCCCAGCAACACTACGAAAACTTTAAAGACCGTTTCGCTGATTGGCCTATCGTTATTGAAGTGATGTCACGCTTTAGAACCGCTAAAGAACAAAGCAGTGTTGTTGAACAACTGTCTGAAGGTAAAGTCGATATCGTTATCGGCACTCATAAATTACTGTCATCAGAAGCTAACTTCGACAACCTCGGATTATTAGTCATCGACGAAGAACACCGCTTTGGTGTGCGTCAAAAAGAAAAAATTAAAGCATTACGTGCCAATGTCGACATTTTAACCCTCACCGCCACACCGATTCCGCGGACATTGAACATGGCCATGTCGGGTATGCGAGATTTATCGATTATCGCCACCCCACCAGCTAAACGTTTGGCAGTAAAAACCTTTGTGCGTGAATATGACAAAGCCACGGCACGAGAAGCCATCTTGCGTGAAATTTTGCGTGGTGGCCAAGTGTATTATCTGCATAACAATGTTGAGACCATTGAAAAAACGGCGCAAAACATTCGCGATTTACTTCCTGAAGCCCGCGTCATAACCGCCCATGGGCAAATGCGAGAACGCGATCTTGAAAAAGTCATGACCGACTTTTATCACCAACGTTTTAACGTGTTGGTATGTACCACCATTATTGAAACGGGTATTGACGTACCCAGTGCTAATACCATCATTATCGACCGAGCCGACATGTTTGGTTTAGCACAATTGCACCAGCTTCGCGGCCGTGTTGGGCGATCGCATCACCAAGCTTATGCTTATATGATGACGCCTCATCCTAAACGTATGACCCCAGATGCCCGCAAACGTCTTGCAGCCATTGAAGCCCTAGAAGATCTTGGCGCAGGATTTTTACTCGCCACTCAGGATTTAGAAATTCGCGGTGCGGGTGAATTGCTCGGCGATGAACAAAGCGGCCATATCTCAAAAATTGGTTTTAGCTTATACATGGAAATGCTGGAATCTGCCGTAAAAGCCCTCAAAGAAGGAAAAGAGCCTTCTTTAGCCTATATGATGAGTGCCAAAGCAGAAATCGATTTACGCATTCCGGCGTTATTACCAGAAGATTACGTCAGTGATGTTAATATGCGCTTATCATTGTATAAACGTATCGCTAACTGCGAAACCGACACCATGCTCGATGAACTTAAAGTCGAATTTATTGACCGATTTGGTATGTTACCTGTGCCAACCCGAAATTTAATGGCAATTACTCTGTATAAACATCAAGCAACCGCGTTAGGTATTGTCAAAATAGAAATGCACGCCAAAGGTGGCAGTGTCGAATTTGGTCAAGAAAATCACGTCGATCCGATGTTTATTATTGGTTTGTTGCAAAACCAACCACAAATCTATCGAATGGACGGGCCAAATAAGTTAAAGTTCAACATTCCTGCTGAGACAAGCAAAGAGCGTCTTGAGTTAATCAACACCCTGCTTGAACAGTTCGCTAAACATCAAATTTTGGAGACAAATAGTGCTTCGTAAACTTGCGATTTCTATCGCCGCTATCACAGCGCTATCCCACAGCTTTTCAGCCCATGCAGAATCATGGTTTGAAGTTGAAGTGTTTGTATTTGAACGCCAACAGCCGTCTGTTGAAAAATGGCTCAATGCCACACCACCAAAGCTCAGTAAAGACACTGTGGATATCATTACGCCAGTGATCAGTACCGACATAACCGGGGTTGCCGTTGGCTTAAATGGTTGTACTTCAACCGACTGGACCAATGGCGCCAGTAACTGTAATGACCCAAAAGTCAGTAACAGTATCGCGGCCCATCCAAGCGAAGTTCCGTTTAATATCGGAGCCAACAAGCCGCAAACCGCATATTTAGGTCAAGGCCCATTACTGCTGGCTCAAAGCCAAGGTAAGTTTAATGACTTAATTCGAACGATCAGTCGCGAACCTTATGTTAAAAGCCTAGTGCATTTAACCTGGCAACAAAATATGCAGTCGCGTAGACGCGCTAAACCAGTGCGTATATTTGGTGGTAAGGATTTTTCAAAGAATTTTGAATATCATGGCTTAGCGATCAAAAAAGCAACTCAAACAGAAGCCATGCCAAGCACAGAATTTGGTGCCTTAGGTAACGCTTATGAAGCGCCAAAAATAGGTCCTGTATGGGAATTAGATGGCTCGATAAACATTTATCTCAGTCATTATCTGTATATTGAAAATAATCTGGCTTTGCGTAAACCGACTCAAAAAATGCTTGAATCAAGTCCTTTAGAGTTTAATGAATATGCCGCTCTAGAAATAGAAGGTAAAAAGCAACTAGCACCTTATTTAGAAAGCATCCCGCTTATCCAGAATCGTCGTGTGCGCAGTGGCGAGATCCACTACTTTGATCACCCGCAATTGGGTGTTGTGATGCAAATTCGAAAAATGTCTCAACCGACTAATGTTAAACCCATTGATTTAACCGAGCGTGCTACCACTAGCCAACCAGCACCTTATACTGGTTAACAGCTCGATAGCTTAAGACTAAAAAACCGGATCAATTGATCCGGTTTTTTTGCTTAATGGCCTGCTCATTTACTCGACAACCTCTGCCCGGGAGAATAAATACGCCCCCTTAACTCGAGCTGTGGTTATTGAGACAATTTACAATGATTGTGCAATACGAGTAATGTCCATCGTCAATTGCTGCGCAGCTTGCCAACGCGATTGTTGCTCAAGCGCCTGCAAGGATTGTGCAGTATTACCCTTTAGCGATAATGCGGTATGTGTAGGTTCTGCAGCAGGCCAATCAAACTCGGTTAATAAAGCATTAACGCCAACAGGATCATTACAGACCAAAATCATATCACAGCCAGCATCTAATGCCGCTTTAGCACGGCCAAGGTAATTACCAGCAAAACTGGCGCCCTTCATGCCTAAGTCGTCAGAAAAAATCACCCCATCAAAACCTAATTGTTGACGTAAAATAGTTTGTAGCCAGTAAGATGAAAAGCCAGCGGGATTAGGATCAATATTTGAATAAACCACATGTGCTGGCATCACACCTTGTAGCTGCTGAGAACCTATCAAGAGCTTAAATGGCTGCATATCAAAAGCTTCCACTTGCTCTTTAGTCCTTGGATCAACTGGCATGGCAATATGTGAATCGGCAGCAACACTGCCATGACCAGGAAAATGTTTTCCTACCGCAGCCATACCGGCCTCATTCATGCCAATGATAAACTGCTGAGCTAATGCACTGACTTCATCAGGATTTGCACTAAAACTGCGCTTTCCAATCACTTCACTTATACCATTTACGTCTAAAACAGGCGCAAAACTTAAATCAATATCACACGCTAACAGCTCAACTGCCATTAAAAAGCCACACTCTTTCGCCCATTGTTTAGCTAATGTTAAATCGCCTTTAGCGGCAGGTAAAATATCACCCATGGCAGGAATTAAACTAAAACCTTCACGAAAACGTTGAACTCGGCCACCTTCATGATCGACCGCAATTAATAATTCAGGGCGAATACTGCGAACACTTTTAACCAATTCAATTAATTGACTTTTATTTTCACAGTTGCGACTAAACAATATAATACCACCCACTTGCGGATGCTGTAATTGCTCAGTTTCTGTTGCAGATACAGTTAAACCTGCAAGATCCATCATTAAATAGCTCAAATCTTTCCCTTATCTATATAGCTGACAATCATGCCAGGTTAATCCAGTCACATTATGCATCAAGTATAAGGCTGGCTAATGTGAGAATAATGCATCAAAAAATCTAATGAACTGTCATTGATTAATGTGTGGGATACTCTACCAAGAATAAGAGATAAACCGCCAACATTACTTTTGACGATTATACTCACTTATAACGAAAACAATAAACGACTCAGCAAGGGTTAAACAACATGATTAGCGTATTTGACATGTTCAAAATTGGTATCGGTCCTTCTAGCTCACATACAGTGGGTCCTATGAAGGCAGGTAAAATTTTTATACAGCATGTCGCTGATAATAATTTATTAGCGAATACCGATGAGTTACAAGCAGAATTATTTGGATCTTTAGGCCAAACAGGTAAAGGTCACGGCACAGGAAAAGCGGTCATTTTAGGCCTGATGGGTGAAGATCCAGAAACCGTAGATACCGATGGGATTGATGCCATTTTAGACATTGTGTCTACGACTCAAAAACTTACCTTAGCAGACGGACGTCAGGTGAAATTTACTCGCGAAGAAGGGGTAACCTACCACAGACGTAAAACCTTACCTGCACATGCTAATGCCATGACCTTATATGCATTGTCTAAAGGCGAATGCATATATCAGCGTACCTATTATTCAGTTGGCGGCGGGTTTATTCTTGATGAAGATGAAATCACTCAACGTAATGCGTCTCCAGCAACGCCAATAGAACAAGCACCTTACGACTTTAATAGTGCATTGCAATTGCTGCAATTGTGCTGCGACAACGGCTTAAGTATTTCATCATTAATGATGGCCAATGAACTTAGCATTGCAAGTGAAGATGATATCAAGCAAGGTTTGTGGAAAATTTGGCAAACCATGAAAAACTGCGTTGAACGTGGTTATCACAAAGAAGGCATATTGCCAGGCGGTTTAAAATTACGCCGACGTGCGCCAGCACTCTACCGTCGTCTAAAAGCGGAAGGGCGAAATAACACTGACCCATTGACCGCTATGGACTGGGTCGATTTATTTGCTTTATCGGTTAACGAGCAAAATGCCGCAGGCGACCGCGTTGTTACAGCGCCAACAAACGGCGCAGCAGGGATTATCCCATCAGTATTGTGTTACTACGATATGTTTGTGCAAGAAGTCGATATCGATGTGTGCAGCCGCTATCTGTTAACCGCTGCTGCCATTGGTATTTTGTACAAGAAAAATGCCTCGATTTCTGGCGCTGAAGTGGGTTGCCAAGGTGAAGTGGGCGTAGCCTGTTCAATGGCAGCCGGTGCGTTAACTGAAATCATGGGCGGAACCGTAGAACAGGTTGAGAACGCCGCTGAAATTGGCATGGAACATAACTTAGGTTTAACCTGCGATCCAGTTGGCGGCCTAGTCCAAGTACCTTGTATTGAACGTAATGCTATGGGTGCTGTAAAAGCGATTAATGCTTCACGCATGGCACTTCGCGGTGACGGTAATCACAAAGTGTCACTGGATAAAGTCATTAAAACGATGATGGAAACCGGTAAAGACATGCGGAGTAAATACAAAGAAACAGCAAAAGGCGGTCTTGCGGTGAATATCGTCGAGTGTTAATTCACGTATTCATTTAATCTGCTCAATTCGACATGCCTGTTAGCGAACCTAACAGGCATTTTTGTATGCCTTAAATGGCGAGTTAACCTGTTAATGATTCATCGTGAAATCAATTAACCGAACAACCTATTTTCCCTTGTACCAAAACCAGATAACAAGATGGTAGAAAATGCATACGAATATGCCCGAAGCAAGACAGACCTTTGCCCTTAGTGAGCTGGTGCGAGGTCAACATAAGCTTTGGTTCCCCAAAGTGGAACGGTCGAAAGGCTGTGTTTGAAGCTTCCCGATGTTTCTTTGGTAGAGTAAGAGACATACATTAACGTTTGATTTTCAGCATCGAATATTCTTCTGATTTTCATGGTTTTGAAAAATATACTTTTTGATTTTTTAAACACAACTTCACCAGATTTACTTTTATCTATTTGTGCAATCATATCGGTGGTGATTTCCCCTGTTTGTCTGCAAGAAATAGAACTATCACTTGGATCTGAAAAACTGAGATTTTCTTCTATTGAGGCGATGTGACAAGTGACACCTGTTACGATGTCATCCTTTAAAATGTTTAATTTTATGTCTTGTGTCGTAAACATCCCAAGTGATACATCACCGACTTCATTGTCAGAACAAGCCGTAAGAAGTGCCGTTAACCCTAGCACTATTAGCATTTTTTTCATCGGTAACACCTTTTAATATTATGAGTTTATATCATCAAAATAGGTTGTTATAAAAAATTGAGATGTTCTGTCATTAAAGGTAAACCATTATGGCTATGCCTTTAATGACAAATAAGTCCACACTGACGCGCGGCCGCCGCAAGCCATAATAATAACTAACATTGTCATCATTTTGGTGATCACTATAATCATATTAATTGACCATATTGATGGCAGACAAAGCATGCTGGTTGATCATTCTACTATTAGCACAATGACCAACCTTTAGCATAACCATCAGCCTTTAACATAACCATCAGCCTTCGCGAGCTAAGTGCAATGAATTTTAGTTAAATGCACTTTGAGCACAACGGGTTAAACCTGCTGTTACCGAACCGAAATGGTCACCCACCACCACTTTGGCATTGGGGTACACACTAGCAATTTTATTGTATATAGCTGGGCTTCGGGCCGTACCGCCTGTTACATATACAATATCAGGACTGGTTGGCATATCGCAATCTTGTTGCTCCGCTTTAGCGATAGCCGTTTGCATCGCTTGTTTCATTAATGCTTCAACTTTCGCTAAGGGATCATTAATGGCTTGCTCAAACTGTGCTGCTGTTAATGGGACTAACAGCCCCTTTTCAATAAAATCTAACGAACATAGAATGGTATCATTGTCTGACAAACTAATTTTCGCCGCTTCAGCTTGGCGTACCACTTGATAACTCATTTGATTCTTTTGTACTTTTTGTAAACGAACTAATAGTTCAGGCTGCTGCGCTTCTTTGATTAGCTGCTCAACTAACTTACGAGAAGGTAAACTAACAAAGTCACGTTGGGCACTAATATCATTGACGGCCACCGCGTTCCAAAAAGGTGTTCTTGGCATAGGTTTACCGTTAATCATTAACGTGTCTGCACCAAAGCTTGGCATCAATCCAGTCATCGCTAATGCGATATCTAAATCGTTACCACCAATCCGTTGACCTGAATGGCCAAAGCAGTCTGGGCTGCGGTCTTGTTGCTTAATGTAGGACGGCCCCATCTTTACCACTGAACAATCTGTCGTACCACCGCCAACATCGACCACTAACACGGTATTGTCATCGCTAAGGTTTGATTCAAAATCCATACCTGCAGCTAAAGGTTCAAATAAAAACCTCACATCAGTAAAGCCTGAACGAGTAGCCGCCAGGCGTAAAATGGTTTCAGCTTGTTGATTACTGTCTTGGCCACCTATGCCTTGAAAATTAACCGGTCGACCTATCACCGCATGGCTCGCTGCGCTAAGCGATTTTGCGTTTAACGCTTTATCGGCTAGTGTTTTAACATGTTGCATCATCAAGGTGACAATGTCTTCAAATAAGGCTATTTGTTCAACACGTAATCCGTTGGCACCTAAAAAAGACTTTGGAGAACGGACATAGAAACCTTCTTCAGGCATGTCTAAATAAGCATCTATCGCAGCTTGGCCAACAAATACGGCTTGTTCATTCGGCGACAGATCAAGCTCATGACGCATTTGTTTTGCACGCATTAACTGAGAACTGCGCAAATGAGAATACTCTGCTTTTAAGTGTTCTGGTAATCCTTGGTATACCGCCTCGGCAATAAGCTCGCGATCCATTGCGTACAACGTTGAAGGCATAAAATCCGAATGAGTTGATAATGGTAATAACGATACCGTATCATCAATCATTACCCCAATCGCACAGTTGGCACTGCCGTAATCAAATCCAACAAACATTGACTTACCTTCTGTCATCTAATCGAAAAAAGCGCTCAAAATAACACACTTATGACACTTGCTAAACCCTTTATCACTGTTTTATCTCCCGCTTGGGTAAAGCGAGTCCCTTATCTTAAAAGGCAACGCTGTATATGGCGTTTAAAATGATAAAAATCTAACTAACCTGAAATAGGGTAACTGTTAATACTGTGCCCATAACAAAAAAGCCCAATCTTATGTAGATTGGGCTTTCGTTTTAGCAAAGGTATTCATTAGCCTTTGTTATTCATTTTTTCTTGTGCTTTACGCTGAGCTTCTTTTTGTTGGCGACGAGCATCAATCACTTGCTTTACATCGCTACCAATATGCGCTTCACCGCGTTGCTTGGCTAATTGTACTTGACGCTCACGCTCAATAAACCGCTGACGTTGTTCTTCAGGCACCTTATCAATGCAATGTGGACAGCTGACTCCTTGAACATAGGCTTCAGTTTGTTTTTCTGCTTCAGTAATTGGCATACGACAAGCATTACACTGATCGTATTGACCTTTTTCTAAGCTGTGATTTACCGCTACGCGGTTATCAAACACAAAGCATTCACCTTCCCATAAGCTTTGCTCTTGCTCGACTTCTTCAAGATATTTTAATATGCCGCCTTCAAGATGATATACCTCATCAAAGCCCTGCTCTTTCAAATATGCAGTAGATTTTTCACAGCGAATACCACCGGTACAAAACATCGCCACTTTTTTGTGTTTAGCCGGATCTAAATTTTGCTTCACATATTCAGGAAACTCACGGAAAGTCTCGGTTACTGGATTAACAGCATTTTTAAAAGTACCAATCTTCACTTCGTAATCATTACGGGTATCAACCAACACCACATCTGGATCTGAAATAAGTGCATTCCAGTCTTTAGGTTTCACATAGGTCCCGACGACTTTACGAGGATCAATACCTTCAATACCCATAGTCACAATTTCTTTTTTCAGCTTCACTTTGGTGCGATAAAACGGCATTTCAGCGTCAAAAGATAGCTTAGTCACGATATTATCTAAACCAGGTTGAGTGCCCAACCAGGCCAATAAAATATCAATCGCTGATGAGGTTCCTGCAACAGTGCCATTAATGCCTTCTTGAGCAAGCAACAAAGTGCCTTTGATTTCGTTTTGTTCCATGACACTCAGCAATGGCTGACGAACTGCCTCAAAATGCGGTAATGCCACGAATTTATATAACGCGCACACAGCGACTTGGGCTTGAGATGCAGCTGTTATAGCTTTTTGAATAGGTTCTTGTTTAGGCTCTTGTTTAGACGCTTGTTTAGGTTGTTGCATAAAAATGAGGTCTCCGCTGGCTGGAACTTAATTTCCAGTGCATATTACTGTGCATATAAATAAGGTCTGCACACTGTGCACAGACTCAAAAAAACGGCCGAAAGTATACCTAAATCACAGTCAAAAAAATACTAAAACCAGCAGATGTACTTTTTTACAATGTTGGTAGCGGTTAATTTTGGGTTTTCAGCCAAGAAACGTTACTCTATTAGCAAGACATCATTTTATAGACACCTAATGAATTCTGCCATTTTGTACACCTTTCGTCGTTGCCCTTATGCTATGCGAGCACGTATTAGTCTTCATTTGAGCCAACTGAATCCGTTAGTGCGTGAAATAGAGCTTAAGAATAAACCCGCAGAGCTGATCGCCATTTCGGCCAAAGGCACAGTGCCGGTTTTAGAGTTTACTAACGGCCAAGTGATCAGTGAAAGTCTAGATATTATGCGCTTTGTATTAACTGAACACCCAGCGCCAGAAAACCATTACTTAACCACAGAAGAGTATCAAGTCCTGCAATACTGGTTAGATAAATCAATGACTGAATCGCTCATTAATGCCAATGATAATCAATTTAAACCATGGTTAGATAAATATAAGTATGCCGACAGGTTCCCTGAATACAGTCAACTTTGGTATCGACAACAGGCAGAGCAGTTTATTCAGTTGTTGGAAAGGCAGTTGCTGCAACACAACTATTTGTGTACCGACAGCCCAACACTAGCTGATTTTGCTATTTTTCCGTTTATTCGACAGTTTGCTAATGTTGAACCTTCGTGGTTTAACACCATGCCATACCCTAAAGTTAACGCTTGGTTAACCACATTAATCAATAGCCCGCTATTTAACGTGACCATGTGCAAATATCCATTGTGGTTACCACAAAAATCTATGATTGACCTCAAACATTCAGTACGTAATGATGGACAAGTAATACCTTTGTGCAAAAATTAAAAAATTATGAATATTTAATGGTTTACGGGCTATTAATCGGATAATTTTTAACGTAAATTAAAGGTGTTAGCAGTGAATAGCTGTTTAAGAACATGGATTTCTATTATTTTTACTGCAGATTTTAATTTTAAGCTTACACTTAGATAAGTCATTGCTGGAACGCAAAGGAACATGACATGAATAATATGGATATTACGTTAGTATTAATGCTCATTGCATTACTGATTTTACATATTCACTTTTGCTATCGAGCCTATACCTCGAAAGCACATATCAAACATGGTCAACGTGTAGTGTGGTCTATGCTGAGTTTGTTAATGGGACCATTAGGCTATTATGTCTATCAAAACATGATCCCACTCGAGTTCTACGAATAGATTTGTTTTAGAGCTTTGCTTTGAAGTTCAGTGAATAAAGTCTGATTGTTTCTTAATATATTATTGAACAAGAGCTTGTTAACCCCCTTCTCGTCGTCCTGGTAATGCTTTTGAGCCGAGATCTTGGTGTTTGTTTTGCTTTGTACTTATGGCCTGCGGCCACCAACGTCGTGGCCCATTGGTCATACCCCAACCTTGCAATGCTTACAAATATCGCGCAAATTGCTGGCCACTTTTAAGCGGTTTAGTGGGAGCGAGCACTGCTGGGGTGCCAACATATAAAAAGCCAACAATTTGATCGTCTGCTGCTAATCCTAATGCGTTATTCACATTAGCATCAAAAGCAAAATCGCCTGTACGCCATACCGCACCTAGCCCAATCGAAAATGCCGCCTGCTGCATTGCCATCGTGGCGCAACCCGCTGCTATATGCTGTTCTAAAACGGGTACTTTATCATGCGTTTGTGTTTTGGCGACGACCGTAATCACCATAGGCGCACGATAAGGCATGTTAGCGACTTTAGTCAGAAAAGTATCATCTGCACCACTTTTTTTAGCCGCATCAACAAAAATATCTGCCAACTTAGCTAAGCCATCATCTACCGCAATAATAAATTCCCAAGGCGTTAATGCACCGTGGTCTGGTACTCTTGCTGCTGCATCAAGCAAAAAAGTGAGTTGTTCGGCATTGGGTGCTGGGGCAACTAGGCGAGGCGTCGATTGGCGAGTCAATAACAGTTGTTTGGCGTCCAAGATACAATCCTTTTGAGTAAATTATGCTGCCGATATTAGCAAAAATCCCACGTATTAGGTGGGATTTTTTAGGGGTGTTCTATGTAACCTAAACTCGAAATAACAAACGCCTCTCAAACAGCCCTTTTTTATACTGAGATCAGGTGATGCAAACAAGGTTACTTTAACAACCGGCGTCCTATAAAGTAATCAACGCTGGTGTAACGGCCGCCACCAATCACAAATAATGCCAATAACATAATTAGATACGTCATCGCGAATTCAATACCATTATTTAAAATAACAAAATTACCTGAACTGGTTAGCCATTCATAATTACCGTGCTCTTGTAAAATAGCTTTCGCCGCAGAAAGCTTTTCCGCTGAAGCTAACACTTGCTCATTCGCCAACCACGAACTTGGGTCGGCAATAGCCAACCAACCATTGGGTAAATGCACCGCAAAAACAGCAACTAGCATTGTGACCATCATTGGCAATGCCACGATTCGAGTGGCTAAACCGATCAACAGTAAAAAACCACCGAACAATTCAGTGCCTGCAGCTAACGCAGTCATGACTTCTGGCATAGGTAAACCGAGTCCCCAGTCGGGATTGCCGAACCATGCTGCGGTGTCTTCAAAATGTGACAATTTGTTGTATCCTGCCTGCATTAGCACTGGCGCAAGATAAAGCCTTAGCAGTAAGGCGGCTAAGCCTTCTGTATGTTTAATCACATTTAAAAATTGTTGATAAAATCCACTTAGTGTCTGCATAAATAATCCTAGCTGAAATCGTTGTTGTAGTAATAGACCCGCTGAAGATTAAAAATATTTCAGCTTTGGAGACTAACGGATAAAAATAGATATTATTTGTCTAAGTGTAATTCAGTTAAATCTTCTACTAATTCAGCTAATTTTTTATCAAAGTGCTTACGTTGTTTTTGACTAAATGTTTGATTAAGCGTAATCAACATTGAGCCAAACTTACGGGTATTTTCGGTAACATTATCGCGATAAACCTCTGATTTCAGTTCATCTGGCGAGATCATTAATAATTTCATTTGTTGGGTAAAATAATCAGTTTGCTGACGGCGTTTCAGTGCTTGTTCAAATTGACTTAGCCATTCATGGCGATACTCAAGCCACATGTCTAACGTGGCTAAACGCTGCGTATTAGCTTGATGAATAATGTTTTTTTGTTCATCTGTAGCATCGCCAGTCCATTCAGATAATTGCTCGGCGATTCTTTTATCTGAGTCTTTTATCAATTCAGCTTGATCTTTGCCGGCGTATTCTTCGATTAATTCTTGTTGTTCTTTTTTTAGCTGCGCCAGTATCTGATCAACTTGTCCATCAGATAAGCTCGCCATAATAGGTAACAGATCAGGCATAACAAAATCGAAAATTCGGGACCAATGTGCCTTCGCCATTGACACTTGGTTAAGCCATAGCTCTGGGGTCATTGTTTGTTGATTAGTCAATGTCGATAATAAAGACAGTTGATCACGATAACGCGGTAATTCTTGTTGGCGATGCCAGACTAAAAACGATTCAATAATAATATCAAATTTATCTTGCTGTTCTGAGGTTAACTCTACGTACTCTTCAACTTCCCACTCTATCGCCCAATCCAGAAAGAAATAGCTTACTTTGGTTGAGCAGCCGACAAAAAATAAGCTACTTAACAGTAGGATAATCAATTTTTTAGACACAGATAATTCCTTTATCAAAATTTATATCAAATCCAGTAATGATGTGATCAATCAGAGTCACTCAGATTTTTCAGTTTGAGACGCATTGTTGAAAGAATGGTTGTTCCCTTATGAAACAATGCAACAAAAAATAGAAAGTCTGAATGACTCCCGCAGGACGGGTTTCAGAACCTTCTATGCTGCTTAATATGATTTTGACGTAGAAAAACTATGTCTATAATCTTATTACTTGTCTAGTAGGCGCTGAATGACCAGATATTTATTAGAACTGGTATTACTTCACTTATACTTTATCAGAAGCTTGTACTTTATCAGAGCATATTAGCAAGTGATTAATGTAAAATACTTTGTAAAGTATTGTAAGTATTGTGTAGATTTTTGCGGTTCTTTGGCTGCCATTAATAACGCCCACATTGCCGAAAATAACCAAAAACAATTTATTGCAGCGGGTAATGCCGCTTTGGCCGCAGACACATCGGTGAGGCTTGCAACCTGACAGTATTGCATAATCACGTTATCGATTAATTGGTTAGCTTGCTTCGTTGATAGTTGATGACTAGCCACGACGCTGGCTAAATCGAACAACGGATGGCTCGCCACAGCATATTCATAGTCTATACAAAGCAGTTGCTGAGGGGCTCTGCCGCTAAGCAGTAAATTGTGTGGAGTTAAATCTCTATGACAAAAAGTCGGCAGCAACACACAGGCTTCTAACTGCGATAACCAATGTCGAACAAGCCCATTTAAGCGTAACAATTGCTGCCTCGCATCATGCCATTTTGGATCTGTTTGCGACCCCGTTAATGAATCTAATTGGTATGCATATTGTTGCCATTGCTCACTAACGGTAATGCTTTTCTCCGGCACCGGCAACACACTGAGTTTACAAAATAATGCACTAAGCAAAGGAACGGCATCCACAGCCGCAATGGATTGATTTGTCGATTGCCCAAGTGATAAGTGACTGCGCATTGAGGCAAATATCGACCAGTCTGTCTCTGGTTGATCAATAAACTCACTCAGATACACTTGCTTATCATCACTGACCCAAATCAATGCAGGTGCAATGTTAGCCACAATTGCAGCTTGCCAACATTCAACTTCAAGCGCTCTATCGCACCAATTACTGTGAGGCTGATTTACTCGTAAGACCTTATCGCCATCTTCACAAGATAACTTAATATTAACATTACTGATCCCTGTGTTAAGAAAAGACACCGCAGTACATTGCGTAGCAAGCTGCTGAAATAATGTGGTTGGCATGGCTTTGTTGATTATATTAAGCACATCGATAGGTAGAGATAACAACGGCTGGGACATCAAATATTTACTCTAATAAAATGATATTATGGTTGGTTATGCACCAACCACCTCTTGACTCGTATTGTGTTGCGTTATTATATGATGACGATATTTCTTACGCCACATCATGTATCCGCCAACTGCCATTGCGACGTATAAAACAAACAAACCCGATGTCAGCATTAAGCCTTTTTGGAAGTAAAGGTAAATAGACACAAAATCAATGACGACCCAATAGAGCCAATTTTCCAGCACTTTTTTTGCTACTAGATAGGTTGTAACGATAGCAAAACAAGTGGTTGCCGCATCGATATAGGGAAATGCGGCCGACGTGTAATGAGCCATTAAATATCCCACCAGCATAGACACTAATGATGTCGCGCCGATAAGCCGAGCGTGAGTACTCCAAGACCAACTGGTAATATTAAGGTGATTGGTTTCTATGTTGTGCTGAGTACCATTATGCAGCTCAGAATTGTGCAAATTGCTTTGCTGAGAAGGTGGCACGTGCAACCACAACCAATAACCATATACCGCCATCCCCATATAATAAATATTAAGGACTGACTCCATTAATAACGATACATTCCAAAATAGTACAGTGTAAATGGCGGTACTAATAAATGCTGCCGACCAACACCAGATGTTAGTCCGCATAGCAAGAATTAAGTAAGCAAGCGCTAGCATAACGGCAACAGCCTCCCAAAACGTCATTAATGACGCTTCACTAAAGGCTTGTTGTAGCGTTATAAATAGATCATTCATTGTGGTTATTCGCTATGAGCTAGGTTGAGCTCACCACCGATAAATTTACACACAAAAACAGCTTTACCCCACTTTTGATGTGCGGCTTGCATTTCAACGGCTAGCATCGACATTACATCAGCATACTCGCCACAGACTTGGGTTGCCATCGCGTTAGTCACTCGTTGAATATTGTCATAACTATCCACTCTGCCGATAAACCATTGGATAGGATCGAGATAGTTTTCATTGAACGGATACATACTGATTTCTGCAGTTAACTTCATTTCTATTCCTTAATAAAAACCGCTGCAACAAAGGCTACAGCGATTTTATGTCATTACATAAATTGAACTTCTAATGTCACACCAATTTGGCGCGGATCACCGTAACGAATATATTGTTTATCGACCCAATCTTGATCTGGTTCGTTGCCAAAGTAAAAGCCTCGCACACCATATTGTTCATCAAACAAATTGCGGCCCCATAAATATGCCGACCATGTTGGCGTTTCATAGCCTAAACGGGCGTTATAAATGGTATAGGCTTCTGACTGAGATTCATTGCTGTCAGAATAATAAAACTGGCTTTTACCACTGGCATTCACGTTTGCAAACCAACCAGAATCAGCAACATAAGTCATACCAGCACTGTAAGTAAATTTAGGCGAATGCGCTAAGTCACGCCCAGATAAATCGACGGTAGAACCGTATTTGTCACTGTATTGATATTGGCCATATTCAGTTTCTAACCAACCGAAACTACCATAGAATTCAATATTTTCTGTTAAATACCATTTTGCATCGAGTTCCGCGCCATAGTTACTTGAACTGCCGGCATTTTCGGTAAATAGAATAAAACGCTGCGGGCTATCTGGGTCTTGTAAAGAGGCGGCAACTTGTTGGTCTTGGCGGTCCATATAAAATAGCGCCAAGGTAGAATCCACTTCGCCATCAAACCAGCTCGATTTTAAGCCAACTTCATAGTTATATAAAATCTCAGTGTCGAACTGTTTCTTGTCAGACAATTCAGCAGGCAGTGTCATATTAAAACCACCTGCCTTATAACCGCGGGCGACACGAGCATAAGCATTGTGATTAGGATTAATGGCTTTTGACAACGCAATATGGCCGCCCCACATATCTTCTGATGGGGCAAAGTCATCTTTATTGCTGTCACTATAATCACTATCGCGGCGCTCGAAACGTAACCCAGTCGACAATAAGTAATCATCACCTAAATGGCTGTCTAGTTGGCCAAATATGGCATAGTTTGTCGCCTCATAATTTGACTGCAACACTTCATCTGGCCAGGTGTTGTATTCCGAGTATAAGTCGTTATCTTCTTTTAAATTCATCGCGTATACACCCAATAACCAGTCGGTACTACCGGCGAAGATGCGTCCTGCATCTTTGGATGATAAACGGAGCTCTTGGGTTAAGGTTTTACGATCGCCCTTTTTGTCCCAGGTGTAATCATAAACACAAGGTTCAGTACCTGAGGCCGCTCCTGCGTCGTCATACACAGTACATGCTTTACTCGCCCAATAATCCGAATTGGCCCAATCACCATCATATCCATTATGATGATCAGTTTGCGCAAATGATGTTAATGATGTGAAGTCAAATGCTTGCATACCCGTGTATATGAACTTAACCCCTGCTCCAGTCGTTTTCTGTGTATCAACACCGGGTTGGTCAGTTAAGGTATTACTGCGATTATTATCTAATGTCCACACATCGTAACCATTATCAAAATTGGCATGCAATAAGGTTAAATCAACTTGAAGATCGTCAGTAGCGTACCAACGGAACTTAGCCCTAGCCGTTAACTCATCACGCTCATTGGTATCATCACGGTTAAGATAAAGGTTGTCACGGTAACCATTTTGATTGTGCTGTTCTAGTGATACACGGTAGAGCAATTTACCTGAGTCATTGAGTGGACCAGAGCTAAAACCAGAAAGAGTACGAAGATTGTCGTCACCTAAACTGACTTTTGCGCCATGTTCAAATGATTCGGTAGGGTCATTACTTTTTAAGTAAATTAATCCAGCTAGTGCATTAGCACCATATTGAGTACCTTGTGGACCGCGCAAGACTTCAACTTGCTGCATGTCGTACATACTCGACACCATGCCAAGGCCAGATAGATCGATGTCGTCGACCACAAAGCCAACCGATGAGTTAGGTGCACCTTGATATTGTTCTTGTTCACCGACACCACGAATTTGGAAATATTTTGGACGAGAACTGCCACCAGACCAGTTAAAGTTGGCAATAGAATTGAGCACATCTTCAAAATGTTGCGCCCCTTCGTCTTCTAATTGCTGGGCATCAATAACCGTCACGCTTGACGGCATTTTATCAAGGCTGATATTACTAAAATCAGCATTAACAACAATCACTTCCATTTTTTCATATTCGGGAGTGACATTTTCAACATCGGCCGTTTTAGCCATAACCACAGGCGAGCTTAATGCCACCATTACCGCTAAGGCAATTGGTGTTTGGTGTAACCTAGTAGAGTTTTTCGTGAACATAGGACCTCAAATAGTGATTTTGAGATCCGGCAAGAGTAGCGAATAAGAGGTGCACATAAATAGTGTGGCCCATTCCTACGCCGGTATAAGCCGGATCAGGTTCTAAGGGTTCGTCATACAGACATCTCAGTTCAGGTTTTACTGAACACCCCTTGGCGATCACGATTATAAACTAACTTCACCATGAATACACGAGCAGCTATACAATTTGATAACGCAAAAATATAATTGATTAACTTTATATTAAATCTCAGTAATCATGTCTCTTCAAGTTCTCTGTAGCGTGGCTTAATTTGAGAAAGCTTCGCGCACATAGATCTCAAATCGAATAGCTTGTGTATTGGGCGCTACCGCACCCACTTGCAACTGCTGTTTACCATGTAATTTAACCGACTTCCAACTGCTTGCTTCATCCTCAACTGTAAATCCGCTAGCATCGTACCAAGTGAACTTATATTGTAGACGTAGGTCAGTGCTCGATTTGCTTTGAATTAGCGCAGATGCTTTGATTAAGTCAGCAACCATGACAGATGAAATATCCACAACATTGACATCACTGGCAAAAGAGCTGCTATCGACTCTAACCTGTCCGCTTGAGTCTACCGAAATACCTGCCGTGTTATGCGCACAGGCGCTAAGCAACAATGCTAATGCGAACACAAATATTGACGTTATTTTCATGCTATCTCCTTATTTGCTGTTAATGTAAAGCGTTGACTTAATCTATCAAAAAATGTGCTCTGGCAGTGGCTATCAATTGTTTACGGTTGGTTTGCCAACAGTTCATACTGACGTTAGCCACACGGCGGCCTTGGCGAGTAATTTTACATTCTGCAAAGGTATCTTGATGTAAACCTGCGCGTAAATAGTCAATTGAGAAATCAACAATTTTAGGCACTTTCTTGGCTTGCATAAATACCATTAATTGTACAATTGCCGACATTTCCATAAACCCAGCAATCACTCCGCCATGTATTGCAGGTAAAATCGGATTACCAATGTTGTCATCTTTAGCCGGCAGTCTAAATACCATTTCATCACCAAAACGGGCCACTGACATGCCAATAAATTGTGAGTAAGGTACTTTCTCAAGTAGGTAACTATAATCATTCAGTTCAATGGCACGTTTAACCACATCTTGAACATCTAAACCCTTTTGTGTCTCTATTTGGGTTGGCTCACTCATGATTTCGCCCCCGGTAAATTCCCCATTAACACTTGACGAAACTCTTCGCCGACCATTTCTGGACTAATTCGCATAAAAGAACCCACCGCGTGAGCGATAGGTTCATCAATACTGTCTTGATATGCTATCGCACGGGTAAAAGCAACGCTTGACGATAAACGATAGCATTCAGCAAAGGCATAAACCGACTTATGAGGCTCTGCGGGTTTCATGTAGTCGACACGTAAATCCAATGTTGGAGACAACTCTAACGATTGGTACTTCTTCAAAATGGCGCATACCACGGCTGTGCCACAAGCGGTATCTATCAAGGTTGTGATCACCCCACCATGAATGACTCCGGTGTCGGGGTAACCAATAATATCTTGACTGTAAGGTAACTCAATTAACACATGATGCTCACTGGCTTCTTGCACTGAAAGCCCTAAACGACGGCACTGAGCTAACTGGTTGACAAAACGGGTGGCGACTTCAGTTAATGGAAAAAAATCACTGTTAATTTTCATTATCCACGACTCAACATTGGGCCTAATGGTTTACCCCCTAAAAGATGCATATGAATATGGTAGACCTCTTGACCACCATGCTTATTACAATTCATGATTAAGCGATATCCATCTTCAGCAATACCGGCTTCATCGGCAAGTTTGGCCGCTACTGTTATCATCCGCCCTAATGCTAATTCATCAGACGCTTTAACAGCATTTGCTGTCGCGATTAAATGATTGGGAATAATCAGAATATGCGTAGGAGCTTGCGGAGCAATATCCCGAAATGCGGTGACTAATTCATCTTGGTATAAAATATCCGCTGGAATTTCACGGCGGATAATTTTGCTAAATATGGTTTCTTCGGCCATTTGGATGCCCTCATTAGATAACTGCATTGATGCTATTGATAATACTATCAACTATTTGAACTATCACTCCAGTAAAAACGCTTTTTATGGGTAATATTTTGCCTAAAATGGGATTCGTTTGCTTAAGTGAGTCAATTTTGGCAGCATTGGTTATTATAGCTCAATCGTTTTGATTGCAACTTGCCACTCATTCGGAATTCTTTATGCATTATCATATTCATGCGGTCGACCCAAAAGCTCATTTATTTGAAGTGACCTTTACGCTAAAAAACGCCAATCCATCTCAGATTTTTTCATTACCAGCATGGTTACCTGGCAGCTACATGATCCGAGATTTTGCCAAAAATATCATTGAAATTGATGCCAAAGAGAATCTACAATCGCTTGCAGTCACTCAATTAGATAAACAAACATGGCAATTGAATAACCAAGGCAGTGATATCACTCTGTGTTATCACATTTATGCATGGGATTTGTCTGTTCGCACTGCACACCTTGATACTAATCATGGCTTTTTTAATGGCAGTAGCGTGTTTCTAGCGGCTAATGGTCTTGAGTCTCAACCACATACCGTCACCATGGCTAAACCTGCACTTGCAGAATTAGCTCATTGGACGCTAGCCACCAGCATGACTAGAGCATCAGGTGAACAATTTAGCTTTGGTGATTTTAGCGCTGAAAACTACGATGACTTAATTGACCATCCCGTTGAAATGGGTGAACTGACCATTGAAACCTTTTTCGCTGCTGGTGTGCCACACGATATCGTACTCAGTGGCAAACAAAGAGCAAATATGGCTCGATTAGCCAAAGATTTACAAGCGATTTGCGAATATCAAATTAATTTATTTGGCACTCCAGCACCCTTTAAGCGTTATGTGTTCATGACAACCGTTTTGGACAATGGTTTTGGCGGTTTAGAACATAAAGCATCAACAGCGTTAATGTGCTCTCGCAACGACTTACCTTTGTCACTCGATGCGCCAGTAGATAAAGGTTATCGCACTTATTTATCACTGTGCAGCCATGAATATTTCCACTCATGGAACGTTAAACGGATTAAACCTGCTGAGTTTACGCCATTTGATTTATCACAAGAGTCTTATACTTCTCAATTGTGGGCGTACGAAGGTATCACGTCATATTACGATGATTTAATTACCTTTAAATCTCAGTGTATTGATGAGAAAGGTTACCTTACTTTACTCAGTCAAATTATGACTCGAGTATACCGAGGCGAAGGTCGCTTTAAACAAACCTTAAAGCAATCAAGTTTTAATGCTTGGACTAAGTTTTATAAGCAAGATGAAAATGCCGCTAATGCAATTGTCAGCTATTACACTAAAGGCGCACTATTTGCCTTGTATGTAGACTTAACTATCCGTATTGAAACCCAAGGTAAATACAGCCTTGATGATGTTATGCGTACACTTTGGCAACAATATGGTTTAACAGGTGTAGGTACTGAATCGTCAAGCCATCAACAGATTGTTGAAGCGCTATTAAATCGCCCTTGTGACGATATCTTTACTTATCTCGACAACACAGACGATTTGCCACTAAAAGAATTACTGGCTCAAGTGGGCGTGAATATGAGTTTACGGACCTGTGAAGGTGTAACTGATTTGGGTGGTGCTGGAGCTACAGGTTATAACATTGGTTTTGGCGCAAAAACAAAAGCGGAATCATTAGGGTTAAAAATTCTAACGGTTAGCCAACACAATCCAGCACATCAAGCGGGATTAAGTGCGGGTGATTTATTGATTGCAGCAGACCACTTGCAAGTAACCAGTCAATTTGAACAGCAACTGCAAAGTCGAACCCTTGGCGAACAAATCACTTTGCATTGGTTTAGACGTGATGAATTGATGCAAGGAACATTAACGATCAGTGAAGCGGCTTTAGACACGATTTCGCTTAGCATCATTGATGCGACTAAAACACAATTGTGGCTTGGTTAAGACTAAGAAACGATTATCAAGTTTGAAAATTGATTTACTGAGTACCATCAATATTAATCGAAAATTTGAATTAAAAAAGGATATCAATTTGATATCCTTTTTTATAAATCTTCTCTATTACTATACAAATGTACCAATATGACTAGCTCTGCTTAATCCGTTCTAATACTTGATTTTCAGTATGTGCTTCTAACCAGTATTTTTGTAATGTTGGGTTTTTTACTCCTGATACAGGATCAAGTAAATTCCAAGCTCGTTTCCAAATACCGTCGGCAATCATATGTACGACCGCACTTTCTATTGCCGCGGCAATACACAAACTCACAGGTTCATTTGAGGTATAACCCGCCTCTGACTCTAATAACTCTTGCGCATCAATAAATTTAAATACACCAGCAGTAATTTCTTTTGAAATAACGGCCTTAGTGGTTGTTACACTGCTTAATAATCGACCGGTACGGATATCAACCGCGCGTAAATTAACCGTTATACTATCGACACGGTATTGACCCGATACGCCGATCCCCAAATAACGAGCACCTGCGCCACCGGTTTTAATATTGGTATCGTAAGCCACTATGCCACCTTCCATAAGAATTTGGGCACTGTTTAATTGTGGCAACTTACTGGCATCACCATTGAGTCCTGCACGAACAATTTTTCGTTCTGTCAGTAAATTTTGTAACCCTTCACGCTCAACAGGCACAAACCAAGCAGAATCATTGAGCGCCTGAGCTAAGAAAGCCGTTCCAGACTGAGGTACTGCAGTTGAAAAGTTACTCGAAGGTATCGGCTTGTATTGGCCCGTTTGATCACGGAAATCATACACTGCAGCCACCATACTTCCTTGGGGGGATGGTAAACTGACTAAATCGTAATAAGTCTCGCCCTTTGGCATTAAACTCGTGGTAGCTTCAATACCGTCGAATTCACTTTCTATCGAAGAACACGCGCTCAAAGATAGAATAAATAAGCTAAGCAGTAGTCTTTTCATGATTAGCCCCCTGTTGATGCGCCGACAATACCACCAACTTCGATGATGGTCGTCTCGCCGGTTAATAAATCAGTAATGTGAACCAGTAACGATCCATCTTCATTGACCACATTTATCTCAAAGTCATCGGTTTTTAAATAACCTTCACCACCATTTGCCGCATCATTAAACAGTTGGCTCATTAAGCGTGACTGTAATGAACTAGCAAGCCTGTCCAGCGCAGTAGGGGCAACATAGGAGGAACCACCTTGATGTTCATTTTGCGCTGACGCATTTGCCAATAAATAACTACCATTAAGGTAACTGCCCCCAAACGCAGGGTTAACTGGGGTATATACCAGTTGCGTCGCGGCTAAGGGAAAACTAAATGATGTTATTGATAAAATTAGTAATAATTTTTTCATATACATTCCCTACTAAAACTCATCAGGAGCAAGATCGGGGTCTGAAAATGCCGCCCATCTTACCTGTTGTTGATATTGCAACAGGGAAGCATTGACCCGCTTTGCTGCCATGTTCGCTTGTGCATCAATATTTCGCGATGCTGGGGATAAAAACGTCACAAAAACCGGCTTGCGATTATGCAACACTAAAATTTTACTACCACTTCTTGCAGTGGCTTGTTCTACAACAGTGAGCCCCGAGTGGTTGCTCATGCCATTGATATCACGATAAGCGCTAACAAATTCTCGATAAAAACGGTGGCCAAATCTTGTCATGGCTCTATTTAAGATTAATCCGTCAATTAAATCAGCTTCACGCTTGGGCTTTGCATCACTGACACTCGCTACAGGTTCAATTGACTGCAATAAATTCTCTTGAGCTTTTGAGGCGGTGGATTCTGGAATAACTTCATCTGTGGTGGGGGCAATGTTAGCTTTTGTAAATTCTGGAACATTAACGTCAACATCTTTACGATCATCAGCGATAGCATCACTTAATAAAACGGCTTGACTAGCAATCAAGCAAATGAGTATCACTGATGGATATTTCACACTCTCACCTCATGCATGTGAGTTTGTGCCCAAGCAATGGCTTGACCACGACTAGACACACCAATTTTTCGAAACGCACGATAGAGATGCGTTTTAATGGTAGATTCACTGACAAATAGTTGATTAGCGATATCGAGATTAGTACTACCAGACAATAACGTTTGTAATACCTCACGTTCACGAATGGTCAGTTGCTCACTGTCATCGTCATGGTTAATACTCATTAACGATTGATAGAGATCTTGAGGGATGACACTACGGCCTTTGAGTATTTCATTTAAGCCGCTACTAACATCAGCTAAATTAGCATTGGTATAGAAGACACCCGTTGTGGTCGATGGATGAATTAAAAATGTTGCATCAACTTGTTTGGGGAAATTTAGAAAAACGGTACGAACACCACAATATTCACGTTCAATAACACGCTGTAATTGATATGCTTGCTGAAGATCAATCGTTGCTAAATCGAAAACCACTATTGAGTTGGTTTGTGTGGAAAGTAACTTCGACATATTACTCGGCTGAGCCTTGGTTAATCTAACCAAAAATTCTTGTGGCCAGCGTGATTCGAGTAAGTCAATGAGCAGCTGCGAACGCGAAACGATCATCCAATTTTCAACTTTAAACATTCCTAACACTCCATGTGGTATGAATAAACTGTGGTATAAAGAAACTATCATATTGATATTAAGTCCATATCAACATCTATAAGTTTAGCAAGTGGATTACTGCATAACAATTAGTCAAAAGGGTGCTTACACACCCTTCATTATACTTTAGTACTACATACCTTGAGTAATCGTCACTGTATTACCAAACCCTATGCTGCTTACAACTGCTGAGTTATTCATATCGGTTTGGGTAACATAAACCACATTGCTGCCATCACCAGAGACATATACATCAGCTAAATGATTGCCACCAGTTTGATCGATAACAATTTCGTTAGCTTCGCCCCATTCAGATTCAGCATATGCTTCGTTATGATGTCCAGACTGGTCTATATCAATAACTGATGACAAATCAGCAGCATCAGCATAGGCCTTGTTATGATGGCCATCTTGATCAACCATAACGACATTATCGGCCCCCCACGTTCCAGCACCGATCCCTTCACCATAAAAGTTGCTGCCATTGGGTTTGCTATTAACTTCATTATGATGCCCAGTTTGATTTACTGTAACGGTACTTAATCCGCCATCGTCAGTTGATGCACCTGCATAGTTATGATGACCCGACTGGGTGATTGTAATTGTGTTATCAAAACTGTACTCCCCTTGAAACACTACGGCTTCGTTTGCGAAACCCGCTTGCGCAACCGTAGCGGTATCATCCATACCCTCTTGGTCTACAGTCGCACTATTACCAGAACCTGAATTACCGTTACCGTTGCCATTCCCAAGAGTTAAAGAACTTTGAGTCACTGTCGCAGTGTTGCCTACATTGGACTGATTGACGGTTGCAACATGCTCAAAGTCCATTTGCATTACCGTTGCGACTTGATTTAAACCATATTGGTTAACTTGAGCTTCATGATTACCGCCATTTTGTGTCACATGTGCATCATGAGATTCACCATTTTGATATACATCAGCCATGTTAGACAAACCTGCTTGCTCAACTAAACCTATGTTACCATTACCTATCTGCTCTAATGTTGCGACCGTATCATCGCTACCTGAGCCGCCATAATTCTGGTTACTTTGTAATATATCACCATCGTTGTTTGAACCAATTTGGGTTAACGACGCACTTGCAGCATCTGACGCTTCCTGTTGAATATAAGCATTATTGTTAGAGTTGCCGGATTGATTAATGGTTGCATCTGCATAATCTGACCAATGATTATAAACTTCAGCAGTATCCTCACTTCCAGTTTGATTAACCGTAGACTGTGCACCATCACCATCATTTTGAGTGATGGTTGCTAAGTTACCGTTGCCCATTTGATTAACAGTTGCTTGCGCATTTTCACCATTAAAAAATTCTTGTGTTATATCTGCTTCGTTACCGTCACCAACTGATTTTACAAAGGCACTAGCTGTACTTGTTGCATTATGTTGGTCAATCAAAGATGTATTATCATTTCCCTCCTGATTTGATGAAGCTTGGGAGTTTGCCGTTTCTGCCTGTAAAATAGTTGAAAGATTATTATTACCGAGCTGCTCAATAGTTGCATTATTAGCAACACTATTGCTTTGTTGAACAACCACCGCGGTATTTAGCTCTCCCTCTTGACTAACATCGGCTTCGTTACTGCCTGCATACGCACCAGCAGAGGTCAATAAAGCTGCTGAGATTAATAAAGCTAATTTAGAATATTTCATCTTTGTATTTCCCTTCATTTGGTTGAAATAAATAACTCAAATTAATTACTCTGAGTCACGCTAACGTTTTGCATTGTTCCCCATTGAATAACGCCAACAGCACTTCCATAACCATTCTGCTGGATCATAATGGTATTATCACTTCCGGTCTGACGAATAACTGCTAAGTTGTGTGTTCCAATTTGACTCACATCCATTAGCAAATTGCTTCCTGCCTGACTGGCAATAACTCGATTACTAAACCCTGATTGGTAGATACTGGCTTCAATATCCGTCCCGGACTGGAATACAGTAACGCCATTGAATATGCCTTGTTGATGAGTAAAAATTTGATTGTTGTAGCCAAATTGACTTGAATCAAACTGATTATTGAAACCGCTTTGATTTAAATTAATGGATAGTGCATCACCAAACTGAGTTACATTGGCTGTATTATTAATGCCTATGGCAAGTTCATTAATATCACTCAAGTCTTGTTGGCCAAGGCTAGAAAAAGACATCACACACAGAAAAATAGCTAGAACCTCAGTTGTTGCATTAAGGTAATATTGATGTTTACGCTTGTTCAAGGTCATATTCATGTCCCCGGGTTATTAAACATCAAGAACATCTTATTCATGTCGCTTAATAACTTTTACATTCATTGTTTCGATATTGTGGCTCTGTCATACCACATTCGAATCAACCTTGAGTATTAAACCAACATAGACCTATAGGTTATATTAATTCCACCCCCAGACTTAATTGCAATAGCTCATATAATAAATTGATCTAAATCAAATTTATGTTAGTTTTTTGAAAATAAAAAACAACACGTATGACCAAAAAATTATTTTTAAGTAATGGAGTTTTTTTAAAATAATTAATGCTATTTACATTTTTTTGATGTAGGCGGATAGTTGATATGAATAGCGCTATTTATATAGATAGCGCAATTCATATAGATAGGGTTATAAATAATTATTTCGATGTGAAAAGTTATCACATAAAATATAATTGTTTATTAATAAGTTAATTTATTTATACGCATTAATTTACTACTCACTTGTAAGCTTTATGTTTAAAACGCACTCTCATAATCAATTATTCAGCAAAGAAGCCACTAAATATATAAACAACACGATTGAAATCACTTGCCAAAAACGTACTGGGTTGCGAGTTATAATGGGCACATAATCATTTATTGTGTGATTCGCTTTGGCAGTGGTTAATTGATGAATTAATTCACAGGTATCCGCTTGGCGTAAATTAGGTTCAACATTGAGTGCTTTTTTTAATGCTACGTCAATCCACTCTGGCACCATTGGGTTTAATTTATGTACACTAATATATTCTAAACGTTGGTAATCCTGCCGCGTTCGGCATTTCTCGAGTTTGCCTTTAAAAGGCAATTGCCCAGCCAACATCTCAAAAGCAATCACTGCAAGCGAAAATAAATCGGCACGACCATCGGCCTTATAACCCAGTATAACTTCAGGGGCAGTGTAATCAGCCGTACCCAAAATACGATCTCGAGTTAACGGACTACTAATTTCTGCCACGCCTTTGATATAACAAGAACCAAAATCAATAATTTTAACCACGCCATCTCGGGTGATAAAAATATTATCCGGTTTTAAATCTT
The DNA here is from genome assembly GCF_040310165.1 of Shewanella sp. AC91-MNA-CIBAN-0169. Classification (NCBI taxonomy): domain Bacteria; kingdom Pseudomonadati; phylum Pseudomonadota; class Gammaproteobacteria; order Alteromonadales; family Shewanellaceae; genus Shewanella; species Shewanella sp. AC91-MNA-CIBAN-0169. The sequence continues at coordinate 55,564 of NZ_JBEOPM010000018.1, read as the reverse complement.
GATGCAGCGTTTCGCGACGGTGAAATGCTCTTATCCCTAATTCGATTTGTTTTAGCAACAGTAACACCTCTTCTACTGGGGCCTTTTTATGTTGAGTTAACCATTCACCTAAGCTTATCCCCGATAAAAACTCGGTGACATAATACAAAGCGGACTTTATGTTATGTTGCTCTACAACCTTAACGACATGAGCACTGCTAATGCGCTGCCCTACCCAGCTCTCTAACATAAAGCGCTCTATGTAAGCGGCATCATCTATGTAATTGACGGAAGGTGTTTTCATGCAAAAGACTTGGTTTTGCCCATTGACGACTCTATACACTTGGCTGCGTTGTGATTGATGAAGTATATGAGTTACCTGATATCCATCAAGCTTCATTCCAACGCTAAGTGGGGGGGGGAATGGTTGACGCGACAAGCTTTGATACACATCATCGATAGCTTGTTTAGGTAATTGTCTGACACTTAATAACTGCGCACTGAGATTATCTTTACTGCCTAAATCGAACGCCTTTTTATTCAACGCTAAGCAGAATTGTTCACACAAATCATCGCTAAGCGTTGGATGTTGCTGACAAAGAGCCGTCAATTTTCGGTGTATTTCAAATTCAGTGAGTACGTCATGAACTCCATCCGTTGTCAGTAAATAGAGGTCGTCAACTTCAACTGACAAGCTTTTATAGTCCACATCTAATTTAACATCCATCCCCAAAGCACGAGTAAGATATTGGTTTGATGAGTTAATATTAGTACTGTGATCATGAGTTAATTGCAGTAATTCGCCTCGGCGAAAACGATAAATACGTGAATCGCCCACATGCAACATGTGCACTGAACAAGACTTAAATACCAATGCACTAAAGGTACATACAAAGCCACGTCTGGCATCGCGATAGTCTTGCCCCAATCCATACAGCCAACGGTTTAATGCTGTTAATACTTTGGTACTCGATGTTTGCACACTCCAAGTTTCTGGGGTCGAATAATAATCTGCAAGAAAATTACTAACACTAATGGCAGACGCATGAGCCCCACCTTCAGCGGTACTGACACCATCACTGATAACACTAACAACACCTTTCGACGTAAGTGGTATCCCTGAAGGAATACGAATACCTATGGCATCTTCATTTTGCAGTTTACGTCCTTTTTCAGAAGCTTGGCCTACAACAAGCTGCAAAGTTGCAGCAAAAGGAAGCATGGCATCTACACTATCCATCGTTTGTTCTAATGACTCTGAAGCCATAAAACCTCTCACTCTAAGATTAAGCTGTTTTATCAATATAAAAACTCAAATTGCTTAAACATAAACAATTTGAGTTTTATGGCACTATGTTGCTCTGGCTACTTTACTCGAGCACTAACTTACGCTGATTAAAGTGACTTCGCCTTGATCGTTTACTTCAGCAATATGACCTTTGGGTTCTTTCATAAAAAATAATGTCACAAAACCAAATACGGCACTTATCGCAATCACATAAAAGAAAGTTTGAGTGGATACGATAGAATATACGGTTAAGAAAAACACTGCACCGACGTTACCATAAGCCCCTGTCATACCCGCTATTTGCCCTGTTAAGCGACGCTTAATCAGCGGCACAGCAGCAAACACAGCCCCTTCGCCACCTTGAACAAAGAATGAACATGCCATAACGACTGCGACAGCCAAAGGTAATGACCATGACGAGTCGATTTGTGCTACCGACAAATAACCAATCGCTAACCCTGCAGTTAATATTAACAAGGTGGTTTTACGACCAAACTTATCACTTAACCAGCCACCGCCAGGACGAGACATTAAATTCATAAAGGCATAGCTTGATGCCAACATACCCGCTTGTGCCATGCCAAGCTCGAACGTTTCTGCAAAAAATAATGGCAACATAGATACCACGGCAAGCTCAGAGCCAAATGTAGTGAAATACAGCACATTCAATACAGCAACTTGCTTAAATTGATAGCGTTCAAACTCAGGTACTTCCATTGAAAACAAATGTTTATTCACTTGGTATGTTTGGTAAAAATCGAACAAGAACACCACCACCAACCCAAGATAAATAAGGTAGGTTGCATCTTGAGTAAACATACTCACACCTGCTGGAGACAGTTTCCAACCTAACAGCGCTAGCGTGGCATACATTGGCACCTTCATAATGATCAGTAACACATAGTCACTTTTACTGGTCACTTCTAAGCCGCCGCCCTTTTTGGGCTTAAAGTAAGTCGAACCTTTTGGAGTATCGGTCACATTGAAGTAATAAACAAATGCAAACAACAAACTCATTAAGCCGGTAATGCCAATGGCATAGCGCCATCCGTCTGGGCCACCAAAAGCAAGTGCAACGGCAGGTAACGTAAAGGCTGCTGCAGCTGAACCAAAGTTACCCCATCCGCCATAAATGCCTTCTGCTGTACCTAACTCTTTTGCCGGAAACCATTCACTCACCATACGGATACCAACCACAAAACCAGCACCAATAAAGCCAATCAGAAATCGGGCTAAGGCTAACTGCTCAAAAGTGTCGGCTACCGCAAACATAAAACAAGGGATTGAACAGATACCCAATAAGGCAGAATAGGTGATCCTTGGACCATATTTGTCGGTTACCATACCAATGATAATCCGCGCCGGGATTGTTAATGCCACATTGAGGATCAACAAGGTCTTAATTTGTGATTTAGTCAGCCCTAAACTGTCGGCGATCACGCTAACAAGTGGCGCTGCGTTAAACCACACAACAAAGGTGATAAAAAACGCCATCCAACTTAAATGCATGATTTTCATCTTGCCGTGGAAACAGAAAATATTAAATTTTTCAGCACTCATATTGCACCCCTTTATGACTGAGCCAAGACAAAAACATTGCCTTGTTCAGTTTTAATTTCGAATGGTTTAACCACTAAATCAACATTTTCAATACAACGTCCGCTATCCAAGCGGTAATGTTGTTTATAAAGCGGCGAAGCAACACAAAGCTCACCATCGATTTCACAAATAAGTCCTCGGGACAATAAACTCACACCACTGGCAGGATCTACATTATCAAGGGCAAATAAACCGTCATCCCCTAAATTGAAAATGGCAACCGCACGTCCTGCTACCCAAGCCGCTATTCCGGTGCCTTTTGGCATGCTTGCTTCGCTACACACATTGACCCAAATCATGCTAATTCCTCCACAGCGAGTTGTGCTGCATCGTCTGTAATATCGTTAATAGCTATCGTTCCTGCCCCTGCGTCTTTAATACTCGGGAAACGTTGCTCACGAATTCGTTGGTAAGCACTGGTATCTGCTTCTGGCGCATCATTTGGATTAACAAACTCATTAAAGCGCGCCAAAAAGGCCGGTTGTTCAAGGCTGGTTTTCCACTCACATTGGTATGTCGCGGCAATATGGTCCATCTGCTGCTCTAAGGTCGAGTTAATTCCCAATGCATCGTCAATAACGACTGATTTTAAATACGCTAGACCACCTTCTAATGAATCCATCCAAGTCGAGGTTCGTTGTAATTTGTCTGCAGTTTTGACATAGAACATCAAAATGCGATCGATATATTTATAGAGATCTTCAGTGGATAAATCAGTGGCAAACAAATCACCATGACGGGGGCGCATACCGCCATTGCCAGCAACATACAAGTTCCAACCTTTGTCGGTTGCGATAATGCCAATATCTTTGCTTTGTGCTTCAGCACATTCACGAGTACATCCAGACACAGCAAATTTTAATTTATGTGGACTGCGTAAGCCCTTGTAACGGTTTTCTAAATCAATCGCGAAACCAACGGCGTCTTGCACCCCGTAACGACACCAAGTGCTGCCAACACAGGATTTTACCGTGCGCAATGATTTACCGTAGGCATGGCCTGTTTCAAAACCAGCATCAATGAGTTTTTTCCAAATTTCGGGTAGCTGCGATAACGTTGCGCCAAACATATCAATACGTTGGCCACCGGTTATTTTGGTATAGAGGTCATATTCTTGGGCAATTTGGCCCATGGCTATCAGCTTAGTTGGGGTAATTTCACCACCAGCGACTCGCGGCACAATAGAGTAAGTGCCGTTTTTTTGGATGTTGCCTAAGTAAGCATCATTGGTGTCTTGCAGTTGCACATGACTGCTATCTTGATTCAACACATATTGGTTTTGTAAGCTAGCAAATATTGATGCGGCGGCAGGTTTACAAATATCACAGCCATATGTATGACCACTAGCTGAAGGTTTTCCATGCTGAGTGATTAAGGTATTAAAATCATTAATGCCTTCGACTTGACATAAGTGATACAAGGCTTGTCGGTCATGATCAAAATGGGCGCAAATTCCGGCATTAAAATCGAGCCCTGCAGCTTGCAAGGTTTGATCAATAATTTTTTGAACTAACGGCGCACAACCACCACAACCCGATGCAGCACGAGTACATACTTTAATCTCAGCTATTTTATGGTTGCCGGCGGTCACGGCCTCAACAATGTCGCCCTTGGTTACTTGATGACAAGAACACACTATAGAAGTGTCTTTTAAATCGGCTTCGTTTTCTGCACCGGCTAGCAATAACTCAACTGCGGAACCTTCAATCTCGTCTTGAGACAAATAGCTATCGAGCAAGCGGCTGTAATCGCTGTTATCACCAATCAGCACTGCACCTTTTAAAAATTTACCGGTTTCGTCTAACCATAATTTTTTATAAATACCCGCTTGGTTATCAGATAACTCAACAAACTGTGCGTTATCAAAACCACGGCTAGCACCAATAGCGGCCACATCAACACCCAATAATTTAAGTTTGGTACTCATGTCTGCGCCGGTAAATGACTGCGACACGCTATTAGATGTTAATGAAGCAATATGCGAAGCGACCACTCGGGCCATTTGGTAACCAGGTGCAACTAAACCAAATATTTTTTGTTGCCATAACGCACACTCACCGATGGCATAAACATCGGGCGCTGAGGTTAAACAGTAATCGTCAATTTCAATGCCGCCACGTTCACCGATACAGATATTTGAAACTCGAGCTAATGAATCTTGTGGACGAATACCGGCAGAAAACACAATCATGTCAGTTTCAAGATAAGACTCATCATTAAAGGTCATTCGGTGCATTGCCGTTTCACCGTCAATAATCGCAGTGGTGGCTTTTGAAGTATGTACACTCACGCCGAGCTGTTCAATTTTACTGCACAGTAATTCACCCGCTTTATCATTTAGCTGAACGGGCATCAATTGTGGTGCAAACTCAACAACGTGGGTTTTTACCCCGAGCTGCATCATGGCATTTGCGGCTTCTAAACCTAATAGTCCACCACCAACAACCACCCCAACTTGACTGTTTTGAGCTGCGGCCTGAATCGATTCAAGATCTTCAATGGTGCGATACACTAAGCATTGAGCACGATCGTTACCTTGTATCGGTGGCACAAATGGAAATGATCCCGTTGCAAGCACTAAGCGGGTATAAGAATAATGATCACCTTGCGCGCTAGTCACCGTTTTGGCGGCAATATCAATTGCCGTAATAGGTGTGTTTAAGTGAAGCGTAATGCCCCAATCTTGATAATCTTGCGCGCTGGTTAACATCAGTGGATCGGCGCTACCGGTCTCGAAATATTTTGACAGCTGCACTCGGTCATAAGCTGGACGCGGCTCTTCACCAAACACGTGCACATCAAACGTTTTATTGAGACCTAAACTGCACACTTGCTCAATAAAATGATGACCAACCATGCCATTACCAACGACCACTAACTTGGGTTTTGAGACTGCCATATCCAACTCCTTCATGCCTTGGACCGTAAAAAGCAAAATGGCGCCAACTCCGCTTAAGGAGTTGGCGCCATTGCCTGTTGAGATCCAAATTTTTAAAATAAATTGTTGAGGTAAACGACCCAGTTAATTGCTGCCATTCACACTATCGTCAATCTGATACTTTATTCATTATATGTATTGTTTGCAGGCTCTATGCCAACTACAAAAAAGACTTAAACTATTGATTTATTAGCCTTAAAAAATCAACAGCCTTTACTAAACGCTCTACTGTTGTCCATCTTGGTCACAACCGCACCAAAGTGAGGCGCACCATCGTTGTTCACTGCGGTGTTTAGTGATTTTGACTTACCATGATGCTGAGTCACAATAGCAATAATTTGCGCTGACATTTGAGCTAATGACAAACCTTTTTGCATCGCTTGTTGTTGAATAATCTGGTGCGCTTTGGTTTCATCGAACCCTTGCTGCATAACGATAAGCTTGGCCTGACTAAGTAGTTTTATACTGCGGATTTCATCATCCAGTTTCTTAAATTCGGCGAGTGTTTTACTCGCAGCATTAAAACGTGCTTGGGCCAAACTAATGACACTGGTTAAACGATTAACACTTAACATCTCAGGAATAAAAGTGATGCGACCGCAATCAAGTAACTCGGTTAATGCTGTCTGCTGCCATGTTTTGGCATTGACAACTATCACCATTGGCTTACTGGTTAATGTACGCTGAATAAGTCCTTGGATTTGAGCGTGCAATGTATCGGTTAATATCAACAAGGTATCAAATGTTTGTTGATGTAATCGTTGCTCAATTTGGCTCACAGAAGTTAACACCGTGACATGTCCAAACGCTGCCAAACAAGCTTGGTACTTTACAACTTCACAATCGACCACTGGCACAGCTGAAAAACTCAGGTCACAAAAAATTAAACTGCGCATAACCACTCCTCGTTCAGCCATTTGGCTAATGGATTGTCTGTTGAACTGAAGCGGTTTGCCCAACATTGTTGACTCAAGTAAACGGCTTGCTCCGCTGCCATAATCTTCTGTGAATTTGATTTTTGTGAAATGGATTCTGGTGAAATTGATTCCTGTGGAATAATCGCTGTATTTAATTTGTGGTTAAGTAATAACAATACTGCAGCCAACGTTGCCGTCATACTGCTAAGCGCCTGCTCAATCATGGTGCGCGACATTAATGATGTCAGCGCATCAGCAGAAAAAGGCTCTTTTTCGCGCCATAACAGCGCAAGAATATCGCTAGATAATTCAGCTTGACCCACTTTTGCACCAGAAAAGCCTTCTAATAACGTAGGGATAGATAAGCTCGATACCGCTATATTATCTGTCTGTCCGTTGACGACAGTTATCGTGGTAGCCACTCTTGGATTACACTCGGTTTCACCTTGTAAGCCTTTAAAAATAGCCACACTGCCGGCGTGATATTCGCTTTTCTCAAATAAAATTTCGCATATTCCTTGGTGTACCGTATCTAACCCAGGGTGAAAATAACTGCGAAGGCTTATTGGTGCATTAGTTGGGTTCATGCAACGCGCTGCGGTTTGAATCAAACTGCGTAGACCTAATTCTTGATGTAATTGACGACACTCATCTAACACTGGTGCTAAGTCACCCGCTCGAACATAAACAATATTATCTGACTGCAATGCCACTTTGGCCATTTGTGATGATGTACAACACGCAATATTAAGCGACGCTAAACATGATTCAACATGGCGGCGATGGGGTAACGCTTGGCTGTCACCGTGTAACATCACCCGAACACCTTGTTTCGCCAATAACTTAGCAACGAGTAGAAGCCAAGGTAACTGCTCGCGCTTGCCCGCATATACTGGCCAATCGATATCTACTGCCAGCGAATACCAACCTTTATCGACAGTGCGACGTAAGCCCGCCACCATTCCTGCTATTTCTTCAGTCGTTTCACCGCGCACGCGCATAAGCATCATGGCACTGGCCATTTGCACACGCGATACTTTTCCTTTGGCAAAGCCTTCAAGCAGCAAGCAAGCCTCATCAAACGTTAATGCACGTGAGCCTTTTTCGCCCTTACCTAATGCTTTTATCAGCAAACGAAAGTCAAACTCATCAACGGATGTCAGCGTTAACTCACCAATTTTAGGCATATAAAGCCTCACGCCCATATTCAAATGAGGTTTGTGTTACAGCTACATCAATATCGGCAAGCAAAGCATTCAGCTGTTGACCAACAGACACCACTTCACCAATGATGATTAACGTCGGCCCAGAGTCTTTAATGGTTAACGCGGCATCGGCCATAGAAGCGACTGTGGCATAAGTAACAATTTGATTCGGTCTTCCACCATTGGTAACAAATGCTACCGGCAGATTAGCGGCACTTTGAGCATCGAGTAACCCAATTGAAATGCTTGCCGCTTGTTCTTTACCCATATAAAACACCAAGGTTGATTGCGCTGCTAATAATGCTTGCCACTGCGTAGGTGCATTTGCATTATCGGCATCGGTCATTTTGGTGCCGGTGATCAGCGTAACACTGCGGGCCATACCACGATACGTTAATGGAATTCCGGTACTTGATGCACAACCTAACGCCGCGGTAACACCAGCAATAAATTGCGAACGGATACCATTTTGTGCAAGGTAAAGTGCTTCTTCTGCACCTCTACCAAAAATATGCGGATCGCCGCCCTTTAAGCGCACCACTTTTAATCCTTGCTGCGCCAATGTCAGTAATAATTCATTAATATCGTCTTGCTTTTTACTCGGTTGACCACAGCGTTTACCCACAAAGTGACGCTGACAACTAGGGGTTACTAACGTCAAAATGTCACTACTGACCAGACTGTCAAACACCAACGCCTCAGCTTGTGCAACAATTCTAGCGGCCTTGAGCGTCATTAACTCTAATTGACCACAACCCGCACCGACAATAGCCACATCACCCGCGTGTAATTCATTCGCCGCATGACCTAAAGTACTTATAGGTTGACGACCTTTTATCATTGCTTCTACGGTATTCATTAGGCTACGTCCTCTGCTACTGATGGTTGATGGTCAATGTCGGAATAAGATTCGCAATAAGATAAGGCATCTATCCAACTTTGCTTGGCACACTGCTTAACTTCACTATGACAACTGCCACATTGACGGCCGCAGCCGAGTAATAACTGGGTGCTATCTAACGCCTGCTCAAAACTGATATTCGCTAAACCGTCACTCATCACTTGGTCGTTAAATTGTTGATTGATTTCGTCGTTAATGTTCGCTTCGGTTACCCCTGTACAAGCGCAGATTAACGGACTATTTCCGGCTTTTATTTGCTGATGTAGCTGCTTAATTAACTGTTTATCGACAGGCTTACCAATAAAATCATTCATCTGATATAGGGCCACATTGACTTGAGTATGAGACAAGACTTTTAATGCTTTAAGTAATCCTTTATCCATATTGCATTGGATATATAAAGGCTGGCCATCTACCGTTAAAGTCCACTTAAGTGAATGCACAGTCGCTTGATACGCAAAGCCGTCGTCGGTATCCGTAAAACCAATGTGATGACACACTCCGTTCTCTAGTGTTTGTGCAACTTGCCAACATAGCCCGTGAGCAGAAGAGTCGTGTTGACCAAAAACCACCCCTTGCAGCGCCAGTTCAACAGAGCTTAATGTCACAGGTTGACACTTAAACCCTGGTTGTTTTGATATTGGGTCGACGCGAGCATCTAATGCCTGATTCACGCCTTTGGTCAGCGAAAACTGCGCAGACCAATGCATTGACATCAAAGCCATATTTGTCGGTATGTCATCATCGACAACAGCGCGAGCCATCGTGAATGAGGCATGGGGAAAAAGGTCGGGGTTAGCGGTCTCTGTGGAGTATTGTTCAATTTGATTTTGAATAGCTTCAATGCGGACCAAGCCACCTTCGGTTAAAGAGAATGCATTGAGTTGTGATGAATGCAGGTGAACGACAGGCTCAGGAATACTGGCTCGTAAGCTAGCAATATGTCCGGTGCGAGTCATGGTATGCCACTGATCTCGGCTGCGGCCAGTGTTTAATAACAAGGTGTTACTCGGTAATGATTGTTGCGGAACACTAACAACCGCAGGCGCAACAAACTGAGCTTTACCCGTCGCGGTAGCAAACTCTCCCTGGCTAAAAACTCGCACGTTTTGTTGACCAATTTGTGTCGCCAAAGCAATGGGCCATTGTGTCGGTGCTAGTGCATCATATTGCGCTTTGGATAAATCTGTTAGCCCAGTGAGATCAAACACCTTAGTCGGAAAAGCTTGTTTAACTCTAGCGGATAAAGCTGCAAACTCGCTAAATACACTGGCATTGTCATCAAAATTAAAACCATCAAAGCCCATTTTGTTCGCGACTTGGCTAACCGCCCACCAATCAGGTTTAGCTTGGCCTTTGGCTGTGATAAAGCCACGTTGACGCGTAATAGTGCGCTCACTATTAGTGACGGTACCGCACTTTTCTGACCAGCCTTGAGCTGGGAGTAATACATCAGCAAGTTTGGCAGTATCAGAATCAGGACTGATTTCAGACACCACCACAAAAGGACAATCGGCTAATGCTTGTGCTATTTTTTCACTGTTGGGCAAAGACACCACAGGATTGGTGCCCATAATCCAAATCGCTTTGATTTTACCTTCGGCAAGGGCATCAAACATCTCAACTGCTGCTAAACCTTTTTGATCTGCAACACTGTCAACTTGCCAAAAATCAGCTAATAACTGCTGCTCCGATTGTGAAAACCCCATATGACACGCTAACTGAGTGGCTAACCCACCGACCTCACGGCCGCCCATGGCATTGGGCTGCCCTGTTAACGAAAAGAATCCACAGCCAGCTTGACCGATGTGTCCTAACGCAAGGTGACAATTAATCATCGCATTGGTTGCATCGGTGCCAATGGTTGACTGATTAACCCCCTGACAAGATGCCGTAAGTACTTTTTTATTGTTGGCTACAAGTTGATAGAATTGCGTCAGCTGAGTGACAGAAACACCGACTTGTGTGGCAAGATCGGCTAAATTGACACTTAATTGTTGCGCCTGCAAAACCACGGTATCAAAGCCTTCTGTGTGTGCGGCAATATACGCGTGGTCGACACGATTTTGATCTGCTAGGTAACCGAGTAAGCCATGAAACAAGGTTAAATCAGCGCCCGGTTTAATGGCTAAATGTAAATCTGCTTGTTTTGCTGTGGCTGTTGATAACGGGTCGATTACCACTAAACGAGCATTATTGATTTTTTTTGCGGCTAAAATCCGTTGAAAAAGAACGGGATGAGTCCAAGCAGTATTGGCCCCTACAAGCACAATCACATCAGCTTGCTCTAGGTCGTCGTAACAACCAGGTACAACATCTTCACCAAAGGCGCGTTGCATCGCACTCACCGCTGACGACATGCATAACCGTGAATTAGTATCGACGTTGGCTGTCTTTAAAAAGCCTTTGGCAAACTTGTTGGCTACATAATAATCTTCAGTGAGTAATTGCCCTGATAGATAAAGCGCAACAGAGTCTGGGCCGTGCTCAGCAATGGTTTGTGCAAATGTATCGGCAATCAAGGTGCTAGCACGGTCCCAATCAAGTGGCATACCAGATCGTAGTTTAGGGTAACGCAGTACATTCGGTTGGGCTAAACTGTCGAGTAAGCGTTCGCCTTTGGCACATAAATGACCGTAGTTAGCCGGATGCATGTTATCGCCGACTAATTCTAAATCTACAGCATCGATATCGGTCCAATCCGCTTTATTTGAAGACACGCTAATGCCGCATCCGACACCACAATAAGCACAACTAGATTGGATTGCTGACATACATCTACCCTTTCACATTAACGATTACATAATTGAAATACTGCGAAAGATGTGCCAAAAAAATAACTTACTGATTTACAATAGAAATAGAAAATACCTAGGTATTTTAAAACAACATTTGTGCAACAAAAGTGCGCAGCCTGCGCCCTTATGTTGCGCATCTACTTGAAAATAAAAGAATTTAAATACCTAAAAAGAGGTATGCCACTGCAAGTGAAAACGTTTTATATATGTGTTTCACTCAGCCTCATGATTTTCTAACTTGACGAATTAACGTTAAGTGATGAATTTCTTCAAAGCATGTTAAAGGTTGAGGAGAGACAATTAATACACGAGGGTGAGATATTTTATTAGACTGACTAAAATTCGCTGCATCATCTAATAAGAGCAAGTTTGTATACAAATTGATTCAATTGACTAGTGCACTTTATGCGGAAGATCGTAAAGAATGATGGGGATATTAAAACAAAATACCGACATTACGTCGGTATTTTTCAGCTACTAAAATACTTTATTTAGCAACACGGCCATCATCGTGGCATGTATCACATGTTGGCATTTCGCCTACTTTAGCTTCATGTGGTGCATGACAATCTGCGCACATTAAAATACCATCATGCGGCTTATGGTTATCATCCATTTCGGCAAGTGTACCATGGCAACTTTGACATTGTTCAAATTCATAAGCGCCATCTTTTGATGGTTCGCCATCAGCGTGACAGTTTTCACAGCCACCCATTTCAACGTGAAACTCTGCGAGGGTCTCATCAGCAGCAAATGATGCAGAAGACATCATCATTACCGCGAAACCAGCCGCAAACAATGCACTCAGTAGTTTATTGCTCACTATTCATTCCTCCAATTTTAGTGTGTGTCCGCATTCTTTTATCTGACACGGATCATCACACTGCAGCACGACACTTTGCTTAAGGGTTATTTAACAACTTTGTTTATAGACCGTTTATCAAAAAATTTATAAACAATCTCAAATTGACTGACAATATAAACGTAGTTAATCAATCCACTTTAAGCAAAATTAATTTAGATTAAACAATAATAGCAGCGATAATTAGATGAAGATGTGCGCTATATCATGTAACTCGATGGTTTTTAGTCAATAAATCAACTTAAGATCAAAAAGCAGCTAATAAAGCAAAGGCTAATGTTTGTGGATTTGTAGCCAATAAAAAAGCCCCAATCTATATTGGGGCTACATTCTCGCAATAATATGTTACAACCAATATGTGATGATATTAACTGCGCGACTTTTCTAAGCGGGCAAGTAAGCTAGAGGTATCCCAGCGATTACCTTTCATTGCTTGAACTTCTGAATAAAACTGATCAACTAATGCGGCCACCGGTAAATGGCTACCATTACGACGAGCTTCGTCTAATGCAATACCCAAATCTTTGCGCATCCAATCGATAGCAAACCCGAAATCATATTGACCTTGCCACATAGTTTGATAGCGATTTTCCATCTGCCAGCTTTGTGCCGCACCTTTGCTGATCACTTCAATCACTTTTAAGCCATCTAAGCCCGCACTCTTAGCAAAATGAAGTCCCTCAGCTAGACCTTGCACTACACCAGCAATACAAATTTGATTAACCATTTTAGTCAACTGCCCAGAACCAACTGGCCCTAACAGTTCAGCGCAGCGGCTGTATGCCGCAATAACAGGTTTAACGGTATCAAAATGAGTCTGTTCGCCACCCATCATCACGGTTAACGCACCATTTTCTGCTCCAGCTTGACCACCAGATACAGGCGCATCTAAAAAGGCAATCTGAAGTGGCTCTATGTGCGCAGCAATTTCACGCGCGACATCAGCAGAAGCCGTAGTATGGTCAACCAAAATAGCACCTGCATGCATACCATGAACAACACCTTGCTCACCTAGTACGACCTGACGTAAGTCATCATCATTACCCACACAGGTAAAAACAATGTCTTGGCCTTTGGCGGCATCTTTTGGTGTATCGGCCTTCTTACCACCATATTGTTCAACCCACTGAGCCGCTTTAGCCCCTGTACGGTTATACACAGTAACGTCATGACCCTGTTTAACCAAATGTCCCGCCATCGGGAACCCCATAACGCCTAAACCAATAAATGCTACCTTGGCCATGATTTCCCCTTATTTATTCAACTGAAGGTTTAACGTGAGCTTCCATTTCGGCACCGATACGCTTACGCATATCCATTAGTCTCAATGCACTATCACGTAAGCGAACATCATCGGCAGTAGCTGGTATCCACTCAGGAACCGATGTGGGATGACCTTCATCATCAACGGCTACCATGATAACGATACAGTGTGTCGTCAGATGACGTTCAGACTCTTTAGGATCGCCCGCCTTTACATCAATCGCAATATGCATAGACGTTGTACCGGTATAAATAACTTTACCAGTCACTTCAACAATATTACCCACATGGATAGGCTTAACAAATCGAATGCCGCCAGCATACACAGTAATACAATATTTACCGCTCCAGCCTGCTGCTGCTGCATAAGCGGCTAAATCGATCCATTTCATTACTGCACCGCCGTGAACCTTACCGCCAAAATTGACGTCTGCAGGTTCGGCCAAAAAACGTAATGTAAGTTGTCTATCTTTACCGGCCATAATAGATCCTATTAGATATATGTCATTACTTGTCAGTCTACGCTAAATCATCATTTAGCGGGAATTGATAAATACTAATGTGACAAAAAAACAAACCAAATAAATAAAAAAGGGAAGATTTTCATCTTCCCTTATTGGCATTAACTCGATTAAATTCTCTTAAACAGTAACGAACCGTTCGTGCCACCAAAACCAAATGAATTACATAAGGCATAGTCAAACTGATGACGACGTGAAGTGTGGGCAACAAAATCTAAATCGCAACCTTCGTCTGGGTTATCTAAGTTGATTGTTGGCGGTACGTGCTGATCACGCAGTGCAAGCAAAGTAATAATGGCTTCAACAGCGCCAGCTGCGCCCAACAAATGTCCAGTCATTGATTTAGTTGAACTTACAAGTACCTCGTAGGCATGTGGTCCAAACACCGATTTAACTGCTGCAGCTTCTGCTTTATCACCCGCATGAGTTGAGGTGCCATGTGCATTGATGTAACCCACAAGCTCTTTGTCAATTTGGGCATCATTAATGGCGTTAACCATTGCCGCTGCGGCACCAGCACCATCACTTGGAGGTGATGTCATGTGAAATGCATCGCCGCTCATACCAAAACCAACTAACTCACCGTAAATTTTAGCACCACGAGCTTTAGCTCGTTCATACTCTTCCATCACAATAACACCGGCGCCATCGCCAATAACAAAGCCATCACGGTCTTTGTCCCAAGGGCGACTTGCTGCTGTTGGATTGTCATTACGAGTCGATAATGCTTTAGCAGCACTAAAACCTGCAACGCCTAATGGGCTAGTAACATCTTCTGCGCCACCAGCCACCATCACATCAGCATCACCGTAAGCAATGGTACGTGCTGCAAAACCAATATTGTGTACACCCGTTGTACAGGCTGTAGTCACAGCAAAATTAGGACCTGTCATGCCATACATAATCGACAAGTTTCCGGCTATCATATTGATAATGGTGCTTGGCACAAAAAATGGCGACACTTTACGTGGTCCACCATTTAATAATGCAGAATGGCCTTGTTCAATTAACCACATACCACCCATACCAGAACCAATAGCAGTACCTATACGAGCTGGATTTTCTTGGCTCATATCTAAGCCTGAATCTTTTACTGCTTGAATACCCGCAGCCATGCCGTATTGGATAAATAAATCCATTTTACGAGCATCTTTTTTGGTTAGGTATTGTTCGACGTCAAAATCTTTCACAGAGCCACTGAAACGAGTACCAAATTCACTAGAATCAAACTTTGTGATTGGAGCTATACCACTCTTACCAGCCAATAAGGCATTCCAAGTAGACTCGACATCATTACCCACAGGAGTCACAAGACCAAGACCTGTGATGACGACACGACGTTTAGACATGATATTCACCTTTAAATAAAATCTGCCACGATGCCATTATTGCGATTTAGCTAAAGAAGTATAAGGAGGGATGTTCTAATGCAATTAAATGGAACGAGCGTTTACAAATGCTTTAAACAAAAACAGGCGGCATAAATGCCGCCTGTTTTTGTGAATTCTTGATTACTGATTCTTAGAAACGTAATCGATCGCTGCTTGAACAGTAGTGATCTTTTCAGCTTCTTCGTCAGGGATCTCGGTATCAAACTCTTCTTCTAGAGCCATAACCAATTCAACAGTGTCTAGAGAATCAGCGCCTAAATCGTCTACAAAAGAAGCAGCTGATTTAACGTCTTCTTCTTTAACGCCAAGTTGTTCGATGATGATTTTCTTTACACGTTCTTCGATGTTGCTCATTAGTTTTCTTTCCTATTCAAATTACGCACTTGCGTAAGATTGCGAGTAGTTTATTCGAATTAGATAACAATGCAAGCTTAGATTTTGTGGTCTAACCACAAAAATTAACATTGAATTGTCACTAACACTGACTCAAATGAAGGTAGTTACCTACCTATCGCCCTTAAACCATGTACATACCGCCATTCACATGCAATGTTTCGCCTGTGATGTAAGCGGCTGAATCCGAGGCCAAAAACAATACTGCATTGGCAATTTCTTGTGCTTGCCCTAATCGTTCCATCGGAACTTGCGACATAATAGCTTGTTGCTGCTCAACTGTCAGCTCATCTGTCATGTCTGTCTGAATAAATCCAGGTGCAATAGCATTCACTGTTATTTGACGAGATGCAACCTCTCTTGCAAGAGATTTTGTAAATCCGATCAAACCAGCTTTAGCTGCCGAGTAATTTACTTGGCCAGCGTTGCCCATTGTACCTACTACAGAACCGATACTGATAATACGTCCGAAACGTTTTTTCATCATAGATCGCATTACTGGTTTAGACAATTTAAATAATGAAGTCAAATTAGTGTCAATAATATCTTGCCACTCATCATCTTTCATCCGCATTAATAAATTATCACGGGTAATACCCGCATTGTTGATAAGAATATCAACTTCACCTGCTTTTTCTTTGATCTGGCTATATAAATCAGCAACAGATTGAGAGTCAGTGACATTTAACACCATCCCAAAGCCTTTGTCACCTAGGTATGCTTGAATCGCCGCTGCACCTTTTTCACTGGTTGCCGTACCGATAACCATCGCGCCAGCTTGTACCAATGATTCAGCAATTGCACGCCCAATACCGCGACTAGCGCCTGTCACTAAAGCAACTTTACCGTCTAAATTAATGCTAAAGCTCATATCAACTCCTTTATTCGACTAATGCTGCAAATGAAGCAACATCATTGACCGCTTGAGCGGATATCGATTTATTAATTCTTTTTGTTAAACCGGTTAATACTTTACCCGGTCCACACTCTATTAATTTTGTAACACCTTGTGTCGCCATAAATTCAACAGACTCGCTCCAACGCACTGGGCAATATAACTGACGCACTAATGCATCTTTAATTGCCTGTGAATCTGTCGGCATGGCCACATCAACATTGTTGACGACATTAATGGTAGGCTCTGAGAATGTCACTTCAATTAACGCTTTAGCGAGTTCATCAGCGGCTGGCTTCATTAGTGCACAATGTGACGGTACACTCACAGGTAATGCTACTGTCATTTTTGCCCCTGCAGCTTTACATGCAGCTGCAGCGCGTTCAACAGCCGCTTTCTCACCGGCTATCACAACTTGACCTGGGCTATTGTAGTTAACAGGGCTTACCACGCTACCTTCAGCAGACTCTGCGCATGCTTTAGCAATAGCAGCATCATCAAGACCAATAATGGCAAACATGGCACCAGAACCTGCTGGCACAGCTTGTTGCATTAACTTTCCGCGTAGTTCAACTAATTTAACTGCATCAATAAATTCAATCACACCTGCGCAAACTAAAGCAGAATACTCTCCAAGGCTGTGACCTGCTAATAAAGAAGGCATGGGCTTGTTAGATGCTTGATATGCACGCCAAATAGCTACGCTTGCCGTAAGCAATGCAGGCTGAGTTTTATCTGTTTCATTCAAGGTCTCAGCTGGACCATTGGCAACAAGATCCCATAAATCATAACCTAACGCTTCACTCGCTTCAGCAAAGGTTTTTTCGATAACATCGTTAGATTGAGCTAATTCAGCTAACATTCCTACAGCCTGTGAACCTTGGCCAGGAAATACAAAAGCAACATTTTCCATAAACGCTTACCTGTATAAAATTAATTTGAAAATTAAAAACGAACTAAAGCACTGCCCCAAGCAAAACCACCGCCAAATGCTTCGAGTAGTAATAAATGTCCACGCTGAATTCGACCATCACGCACCGCTTCATCTAATGCGATAGGCACCGATGCGGCAGAAGTATTACCGTGTCTCGCTAAAGTCAGCACGACTTTATCTAGACTCATGTGCAACTTTTTAGCCGTGGCATTAATAATGCGGAAATTAGCTTGATGTGGCACTAGCCAGTCAATTTCTGATTTATCGACATTATTAAGACGTAAGGTTTCGGTGACCACATTAGACAACTGCGTAACCGCAACTTTAAACACATCGTTGCCTTTCATCGTCATAAAACCAACGGCTTCAGAACTTTCATTAGCACGAGGAGGGAAAGAGCATTTTAATAAATCCCCTTGGCTGCCATCAGCATAGATATGCGTCGCAATGATACCGGGAGTATCACTAACACCAATAATCGCGGCGCCGGCACCATCGCCAAATAAAATGACGGTAGAGCGATCAGCAGGATCGCACATCCGTGACAATACGTCAGAACCTATAACCAGTACTTTTTTAGCAGAACCCGTTTTTACGAATTGATCCGCAACCGATAGTGCATAAATAAATCCAGAACACGCGGCAGCAATATCAAAGGCAGGGATATTTTTGACGCCTAATAAGGCTTGAATTTCGCATGCAGCTGCAGGAAATGCGTTTGATGCACTGGTGGTTCCACAAACAATCATATCAAGATCGCTTGCTTCGATCCCTGCCATTTCAAGCGCTTTTAGTGCCGCTTGATAACCCATTGTTGAAACCGATTCATCTGATGCAGCAATGCGCCGTTCAGAAATACCGGTTCGGTCAACAATCCATTGGTCACTGGTTTCAACCATTTTTTCGAGATCTTGATTGCTACGAACTTGCACAGGTAGATAGCTACCTGTTCCGAGAATTTTTGTGTGCATATATGAGATCAGCTATTGATGTCTAAAAGAATCGACTCCAAACGATCTTTAATCATTTCAGGAAGACGACGTTTTGCTTCTGTTGCTGCTAAATTTAATGCTTGTAAAAATGCAGCTTCATCCGCGTTACCATGACTCTTTACTACTATTCCGCGCAATCCTATCAGACTTGCACCGTTATAGTGGTCGGGGTTCATCTTACTGAGTACTGCTTGTATGCGTGGAGCGATGAGTTTGGAGAGTAAACGAACAAAAAAACCGTCATTTAAGCCGCGTTTTAATTGATGTACTAACAGTTTTGCGATGCCTTCAGATGTCTTTAAGGTGATATTACCGACAAAGCCATCACAAACAATGACATCCACATTACCAGTGTAAATTTCATCGCCTTCAACAAAGCCGATATAATTAACTTGTTCGGTGTGTTGTAAAATTTGTCCGGCCTGTTGAACCTGGTCGTTCCCCTTAATGGCTTCAATACCGACATTAAGCAAAGCGACTTTGGGACGGGATTTCTTATGGACAGCTTCACATAAGACAGACCCCATAATAGCAAACTGGAATAAGGTCTCGGAATCACAAGATACATTAGCCCCTAAATCCAGCAGATAAACGGGCTTGCCAGTCATTGCAGGTAAACAAGAAACCAGTGCGGGTCTATCAATACCCGGTAATGTTTTTAATAGCACCTTAGCCATCGCCATCAACGCACCAGTATTACCAGCGCTAACGCAGGCCTCGGCTTTTCCGTCACGTACCAGTTCAAGCGCTATTCTCATAGAACTGTTTTTACGTGAACGCAAAGCATGAATGGGCCTATCGCACATTGTCACGACTTCAGTAGTGTGGATTATTTCAATTCTGGATAAATCAGCTGAGTGAGCTTGGGGAAGGTATTTTTCTATTTCGGTTTTATTACCAACCAAAATAATATTTAAAGAGGTATGAAATTTCAGTGCCTGCATCGCTGCAGGCACTGTCACGTGGGGGCCGTGATCGCCCCCCATCGCATCTAACGCAAGCGTCAGATTTGTCATCAGATAATCAACAAATTACTTGTTGATAACCTTTTTACCGCGGTAAAAACCATCAGCAGTCACGTTGTGACGTAGATGTAATTCACCGCTAGTTGCGTCTACTGATAATTGAGCAGTGCTCAATGAATCATGTGAACGACGCATGCCGCGCTTTGAACGTGATTTTTTATTCTGTTGTACAGCCATTGGACCTGTCTCCTACGATTACTTGCTCTTCAGTTTTTCTAACACTGCAAACGGATTTGGACGCTCCTCATGAGCGGGTTCGATCTCGCCTACAACTATATCTTTCGATCCAGACTTACAACTATTATCATCGTGCATCGGGATGATAGGCATAGCGACTATCAATTCATCTTCAATCAATTGATGCAGACGTACTTCACCAATCTCATTACACTCAATTGGATCATACGCATCCGGGAGCTCATCGATTTCTGCCTCAGTCTTACAAGGACTAAAACAAAAGTCGACCGTAACCTCAGTAGTAAATTGTGTCATGCAACGTTGACATAGCAGAGTGAGCTCCGTCACAGCCTTCCCGCGAAGGTAGACTATCCCCTGTAAATCGACGCCACATTCCAACGACACAACTACGTCGGAACAGTCGCCGGCACATAACTCGCTTAATCGCTTAAGTTGCTTACCTAAAATGGTACCTTCATATCGAAGGCCGCTAGAGGCAGCGCGTATAGGATCAATTGAAACCGGTATCTTTACTGTTTGCATAAGGCGCGCATATTATAGTTTGAAAACGCTGGAGTCAAAGAAAATTTCCGTAAAAATACGGTAACCTCACCTAACAAGGAACTTTAGGTACTCTTTAAATCCGGCATTGAATTTGAAAGTTGGTAAATTTTACCGAACCCAACCCCATCACACAAGCATTACTCGAGAAAAATGATCCATTTGCATAGATGAATACAGTAAACTGACTAATATTCTGTTATTAGCCAATAAATAATGAAACAAAACCAATGAAATTCAATCTTGTACTTGCGTCAACCTCACCTTTTCGTCAACAACTATTGCAAAAATTAATGCTGCCTTTTAGTTGTGTTAACCCAGATATTGATGAAACCCCATTAAAAGATGAGACAGCATTAGCATTGGTTAAGCGCTTAGCCGAGCAAAAAGCATTAGCAGGCGCGAACTTAATTGATCAAACATCTGTGCCGCAATTAATTATTGGTTCCGATCAAGTCGCGCTGATTAACGGTCAAATTATCGGTAAGCCTTATACTGTAGACAATGCGATAGCTCAATTAAGCTCAGCATCTGGTCAAGCAATTACTTTTTATACAGGTCTTGCTGTATTCAATAGTGCCAATCAACAAATGATATCTTGTGTTGAACCGTTTACGGTTCATTTTAAACACTTATCTGCTGCGCAAATTCGCTATTACGTCGATGCAGAGCAGCCACTATATTGCGCGGGGAGTTTTAAATGCGAAGGGTTAGGCATTGCCTTATTTAGCCGTTTAGAAGGTGACGACCCAAATAGCTTAATTGGACTACCATTAATTAAGCTGATTGATTTACTCTCACAACACGGTGTAGATGTTCTTAGTACAGCAGCAGAATGCTCAATCAACGAATACTAATATCGAATACTAATATCGAATATAAGGTCGATACCGAATCTAAAAAGGTGCATTGATGAAGGTAATGGTGTTTGCGCTTGATGTGGGAACGATAACAGGTGTAACACCGAGATAAGCTAAGCAACATATAAAGCGTATGCTATGCAGCATCGAACACTTATATTCGACGCTGCATTACACATCTGGCAATACATCACCCACAATAATTAAACATAGTCATGTATCGCCGATGGTTGGTCGACAATCGCGCGTGGATTTAACGTTTTCAATCTAGCTTCATTATGTGCGCCGTAACTCACACCGATACTCGCCATGCCAGCATTATTGGCCATGGTTAAATCATGAATCGAATCACCAATCATGACGGCTCTATCGGCAGCAACATCAAAATGTCTCAATAATGAATGCAGCATCTCAGGATCTGGCTTGCTCTTAGCGTCATCAGCGCAACGCGTCGCATGAAAATACTGTCCTAAGCCTGTTAATGCTAATACCTTGTCTAGACCATCTCGTCCTTTACCCGTCGCCACAGCTAATTGATAACCAGCAGCATGTAGATTAATAATGAGCGACTCTACCCCCTCAAACAGAGGTGTAGGCTGCTCATTGGCAAAATGATGACGTCGATAACAATCAATAATCTGTTGATGGTTTTGGTGACCAGCAAATAAAATCGGCATGATTTTAGGTAAAGATAAGCCTATGACATCTCTAATTTGTTGCTCAGAGGGTATAGGTAAAATTAATTCTTGTGCTACATCTTGCATACAAGACACTATTTTACCTACGGTATCCATTAGCGTGCCATCCCAATCGAAAATGACTAGTTCATAAGCTTTATCTTTAATGTTCAATATCATGCCCTACTTCATTTGCACATATCTGTGGGTGTTATACTCTCTTCAATTTATCAAGAGTGCTCAATAACACTGGATCTAAAGGCGCTTTAACTTGCATGATTTCATCATTTTCTGGATGAGTGAATTTAAGTTCAGCCGCGTGTAAAAACAGACGGTCTAACCCTAAAGCACGCATGCTGTCGTCAAATTGTTGCTCGCTGTATTTATCATCACAAGCAATTGCATGGCCTGCATACTGACAATGTACTCGTATTTGATGGGTTCGCCCTGTAACAGGACTCGCCTTAACTAAAGTACACCCTTGGTAACGCTGCATGATCTTATAACGGGTTTCTGACTCTTTACCCTCTTTGTTAACCCGAACGATTCTCTCGCCCGACTTTAAGGTAATTTTTAATAGCGGTGCTTTAACCACTTTATCACTTGCTTGCCATTCACCACGCACCAACGCTAAATAATCTTTTTGCATGGTTTTACTGCGCAATTGCTCATGTAAATGCTTTAGTGCACTTCGCTTCTTGGCCACAAGCAACACACCCGAGGTATCTTTATCTAATCGATGCACTAGCTCTAAAAACTTTTGCTGTGGTCGCAGTGAGCGTAATCCTTCAATCACACCATAATCGACACCGCTGCCACCATGCACAGCAATACCAGCAGGCTTGTTTAACACGATAAGATGATTATCTTCATGGATAATACGATCTTCAAGCTGTGACACTCTGGATAAATTAGGAGATGGTGCCTTGCGATTGTCTTTTTCGGCAACACGAACAGGCGGTACTCTTACGATGTCACCAATTTGTAATTTGTATTCAGGCTTGATGCGTTTTTTATTTACCCGCACTTCCCCTTTGCGCACAATCCGATAGATCATGCTTTTAGGAACACCTTTTAATTTAGTTAGCAGAAAATTATCGATTCGTTGTTCAAAATGATCTTCGTCGATAGTCACGTATTCAACTTGGGGGGTAGTTTGAGTATTCATGATGCGCCATATAGTGGTAACCCCAATAGTGTACCTTATCTTGCAAATGATTGGCTATTGCCGCATCAGACTTGAAATAAATACATGAAAGAATATAGGCTTTTGATTGCTGAAAATAACGTTTGTTGGTATATTTGCCCACAGGTTGAGAGTAAACAGTGGATAAAGTGTTCACAACTTTGACCAAATGCGAAACACTAGCAGTTAAAAAAATGAACCTAATCGGTAGCAACTCATTGATTTGCAAATTGTATTAATTAAAAAACGACAAAAACCGTTTGTGCAATTAAACCGTAAGTTTTGAATAAAGATTTCAATTTAACTGTAGTAAATCGCCCCAAATTCGAACAACATTTTAGCTTGTTATCAAACAAACCGATTCGACTTGGGCATTAACGGATTAAAATACCATAATTTATGGGGTTGGTTGTTAGTCAACCAATTCCTTGTTTTTGTAAACATTAGAAAATAAGCCATAAATAGGATGCGACACGCAGTGACTGCGTTTTACAGTAATGAGCACCTAATTGCCTGGATCTAGCCGTGAGGTTATACCGATTAATTCAGGCCCGTAATGCAGAAAAATCGTGTTGTTTGATGACCTCATTTAGAAGAATCACGTCATCATGAAACGTATGTTAATTAATGCAACTCAATCAGAAGAGTTGCGCGTAGCCCTAGTTGATGGGCAAGAACTGTATGATTTAGACATTGAAAGTCCAGGTCACGAACAGAAAAAATCAAATATCTATAAAGGTAAAATCACTCGAGTAGAACCGTCACTTGAAGCCGCATTCGTTGATTACGGTGCAGATCGTCATGGTTTTTTACCCCTCAAAGAAATTGGTCGCGAATACTTCCCTAAAGGTTATTCATTCCAAGGCCGCCCAAACATTAAAGAAGTGGTACAAGAAGGCCAAGAAGTCATCGTTCAAATCGATAAAGAAGAACGTGGCAACAAAGGCGCTGCACTAACTACCTTTATTAGTCTTGCAGGCTCTTATTTAGTATTAATGCCAAATAACCCTCGTGCTGGCGGTATTTCTCGTCGCATCGAAGGTGATGAACGTACCGAACTCAAAGAAGCAATGGCTGAGCTAGAAGTACCTAATGGTATGGGCTTGATTGTGCGAACTGCTGGTGTAGGCAAAGAATCAACAGAGCTAAAGTGGGACTTAAAAGTACTACAACATCATTGGGACGCTATTCAAGAAGCTGCTCAAAGTAAAGCCGCACCATTCTTAATTCATCAAGAAAGCAACGTGATTGTTCGCGCTATTCGTGACTACTTACGTCGCGATGTGGGTGAGATCCTTATCGATCACCCACGTATTTTCGAAGAAGCTAAATTGCACATTGGTTTAGTTCGCCCCGATTTTGTAGAACGTGTAAAACTATATGATTCTGAAGTACCGTTGTTTACTCACTTTCAAATTGAGTCTCAAATCGAGTCAGCGTTCCAACGTGAAGTGCGTTTGCCTTCAGGCGGATCAATTGTTATTGACCCGACAGAAGCATTAACGTCGATCGATATCAACTCAGCCCGTGCAACTAAAGGCGGCGATATTGAAGAAACAGCACTCAACACTAACCTTGAAGCTGCGGATGAAATTGCTCGTCAATTACGTCTACGTGACTTAGGCGGTTTAGTGGTTATCGACTTTATCGATATGACACCTGTTCGTCATCAACGTGAAGTAGAAAACCGTTTACGTGATGCAGTACACCATGACCGTGCTCGTGTGCAATTAGGTCGTATTTCTCGCTTTGGTTTAATGGAAATGTCGCGTCAGCGTCTGCGTCCATCGTTAGAAGAATCAGCAGCTCACTTGTGTCCACGTTGTCATGGCCAAGGCACTATTCGCAGTACTGAATCATTAGCGCTATCGATTTTACGTTTAATGGAAGAAGAAGCCATTAAAGAGAACACTACACAAATCGAAGCGATTGTACCGGTTGATGTTGCTGCGTTCTTATTAAACGAGAAACGTAAAGCAATTCGTATTACCGAAGAACGTCACGAAGTTGAAGTTTACATCATCCCAGATGCACACATGCAAACACCTGATTACCGCGTTGTACGTCGTAAGAGTGATGATGAAGTCAGTGAATCTAGCTATAAACGAGTAGAACAACCCGTCGCCAAATTGTATGAGCGCCTCGTAAGCTTGAGCGTGCAGCGTCTCCTGAACCTGCATTAAAAGGCTTTACTGCTCCACAAAAAGCAGCTGAAGATACAGTAAAAGCAATACCTGCAAATGTCGCTCCGGTGGCAACGTCTAATCAGCCAGGATTCTTCACTCGAATGATCTCAGCAATTAGCGCCTTATTTTCAGGTAATGAAGCTGAGGCTAAAGATACCAAAGCAGCTGAACCAACAAAAGAAACGGCTCAAACTAACACCCGTCGTAATACCCGTCGTAATGACACTCGTAACGACAGCACTAACCGTAATGACAAACGCAATGATAGTCGTCGTCAGCGAAATGACAGCGATAAATCAAAAGACAGCACAGAAGCTCGTCCTCAGAATAAGCGTAATGAACGTAATAGCAGAAATACGGTTCAAGATGACAACGCCAAAAACAAACCGAGAACTGAGAAAGTTGACAAGCCATTGCCTGTCAATGAAACCAAAGCAACAGAGGTTAAAGTAACAGAGCCTAAAGTTGCTACGGAAAAATCTCCAAAACAAGAAGCTGCTCGTGAGCGTCGCCAGCGTCGTAATTTACGTCGTAAAGTGCGTATTGAAAGCGAACAGAGTGAAACATTACCAACAACCGATGTTAATGATAATAAATCAACTGAGCAATCAGTTGAGGTAATGACATCAGAACCTAAAGCGGTAGAGTCAAAAGTAGCTGAAGAAAAAACATCAGAAACTAGAGCGCCACGCAGTCGTCGTCAACCTCGTAAAGAGAAGACTGAACAAACGGTTGAAGCACCAACAGAAAATGGTACAGACCAAGTAACTGATCCAGTAGCTGAAGTAACAAATGTTACCATTACTGCACCCGTTGAAGCTGACACCACTAATATCGTTGAAGTAAAAACAGACGCAACTCAAGCAGATGTTAATACTGTCACTGAAACGGTAGTTGCTAACGCTGACGTTGTAACTGAAACGGATGAGTCAAGCTCGAGCGCTGACGATGCTACATCAGACAGCGAAGCTGAAGGCCGTGAAGGTCAACGTCGTAGCCGTCGTAGCCCTCGCCACTTACGTGCAGCAGGTCAACGCCGTCGTCGTGATGATGAAACGGGCTCTACTCAACCAGCCGTTTTCACACCTAATGATGAGCTAGAAAAGCAATTAGACGCTGAACAAGCTAGAGCTCAAGCGAAGACTCCAGATATTGAAGGTGAAGCAATTGCTGAAGTCGTTAATACACCTGTTGAACCCGTTACTAAGCCAGTTGAAGCCGTAGAGACAGAAGCTAACAAAGCTGATGCTGTAGCGGTTAATGTTGAAACAACTGAAACGCCAGTAGAAATAAAGGTGGCACCTCAAGCAGTAAAAGCACCTGAGGCTCCTGAACTTAAAGCTGAAGTAGAAGTTGCTAAAACAACGGTTGATGTTGAAGCTAAACAAGCACCGGTAGCGACAGTGACTGAAACAACATCTATTGAAACTGAAAAAACCGCAGCGTTAACTAGCAAGCAAGATAAATCGGTTGCGGCCAATTCCTCTGCGCCAATGGCTAAGCCTGCTGCAATTGTGCGCCAAGCTAAACCTGAAGTGGTAAAAGACGTCACGGCGGCAATAGCAGAGACGGTTTCTACTGAAGCAGCGCCATCAACCAAAGCCCCTGTAAAGGTAAGTCGCTTTGGTTCTATGGTGTCATCTGACATGACTAAACCTACAGTCGATGTCCGTGAGCAGAAAGCAGTACCTCAAGGACGTACTTACGAAGCTCAAGCGACTGACAGCAAGGCTCCGAAAGTAGCGAAGAATAACAGTGCATCTGCTGATATGACTCGCCCTGGAGAGTAACCTTAATAAAGGGCTAACTTCGCCCCATTAATAAAAAAGCCATGCTAAGCATGGCTTTTTTATTGGAAATATTAATATAAAACTTAACATTTAGTGTCATTGAATCGATGTCATTATCATTCAACGGTTAATTTTTTGTGTTAAAGCAAACATCCTTTTTATTAACTTACATACAAAACCAGAGGTTAAATGTTCGATCTCATTCGCCATTAAACAAGTAGTAAAATCGATATTTTATCTGGATTAACCGTGATACTCGCCCTTATCCCTGAAGCTGTTGCCTTTGCGTTCGTCGCCCATGTTGAACCCATGGTAGGACTATACGCTGCCTTCATTATGGGTTTAATCACCGCATTAATTGGCGGGCGACCAGGTATGATTTCCGGCGCTACAGGTGCTATGACAGTAGTCATGGTGTCATTAGTGATTGAACACGGTGTAGCGGCATTTACCGATCTGGCTTTTGCTGTGTTTGTTGGTGTTATCGTATCTGCTTTGGTGTTTGCATGGCAACATGCAAAACACATCGACGTAGAGATAAGTGAAGACACAAATGGCTGGAAAATATATCGCTTAAATGGGCCATTATTCTTTGGCTCAATGGCTAATTTCCTTGAATTATTTGATGCTGAAAATAATAACTAAGATGTGATTATTGATTTTCAAAATTCACGAGTGGCAGATCATTCAGCGTTAGAGGCTATCGATACCTTAGCTGAACGTTATGTGGTTGCGGGGAAACGTCTGCCTTTACGTCACTTAAGCCAAGATTTTAAAGCGTTACTGCATAAAGCATGGGACTTGATTGAAGTTAATCTTATCGAAGTTCCCCACTACAAAGTGGCCGACGATAAATTAGACTAAACGGACATAATACCAATTCCAATAATTATCTAGTCATTCAGCGGGAGTTCTGCTCCTTCTAGACAAGTAATAGGATTGTAGACATAGTTGTTCTCGGCAACAGCTCCTGCGTTGATCTATCTCCTGCGTCCTTGCAGTCGTACGTCAATAAGCTGCATAGAAGGTGCAGAAACCCGCCCTGCGGGAGCTACTCAGGCTTTCCAGTTCTTTGTTGCATTGTTTTACAAGGGAACAACCATTCTTTCGACAATGCGCCTCAAACTGGAAAACCTGAGAGGCTCTGATTGAGCACATAATTAATGGAATTGATATAAAAAAAGGGGTGATTGAATATTCAATCACCCCTTTTTTTATTATGCTTGGCACTAATACAAGAGCAAAAATTTTAGTTTACACTTTACGCTTATCTGCAAATTGACTCATGACTTTATCAAATTTAGGCTTAACCACTAATTGGCAATAAGGTTGTTCACCATGCTTTGCAAAGTAGTCATCATGATAATTTTCAGCAGGATAAAATGTGTCAAACGCACTGATTTCGGTCACTATCGGCCTAGGCCAAAGTTGTTGTTCAGTTAACGCATGAATAAATCGGTTTGCAGCATCTACTTGTTCACTATTATGGGCAAAAATAGCTGAACGATACTGTGGCCCTTTATCATTACCCTGTTGATTAAGTGTGGTCGGATCGTGGCTTTCAAATAGTACGCTAAGTAAGGTGTCAAATTGAATAACCGCAGGGTCAAATTCAATATGAACCACTTCTGCATGAGCTGTTTTACCAGAACATACTGCGTCATAATTTGCATCTTTTGCTTCACCGCCACAATAACCTGATTTAACACTGTGCACGCCATTAAGTTGAGCAAAAATAGCCTCAACACACCAAAAGCACCCAGCGCCAAAAGTGGCCTTTTGGTAAGAAGCTACCGCCGAACTTGATTGCGCTAACTCATCACGGGATTTAAAAATCATCGATACTGAATTAACACAATGACGAACATTATTATCCGTTAAATGCTCGCCTTCAAACACATGACCTAAATGACCGCCACATTGTGCACAGGTGATTTCGGTTCGATGACCATCAGCATCAGGAGTATGTTCTACTGCGCCCTCGATTTCATCATCAAATGCAGGCCAGCCACAATGTGCATTAAATTTATGTTCACTGTTATAAAGAGGTGCATGGCACTTTTTACATAAATAAACGCCTTGCGCATCATGATCAACATATTCACCGCTGAAAGGCCGTTCTGTACCTTTTTGTTCAATTACATATTTTTCAAATTCGGTTAAATTATTCATTGTCGGCTCTCATTGAGTTGTTTGTCGCAAATATTAACAAAGGATACGTGAGATCCGCAGCATCAGTTCAACCAATACAACATGAAGACACGCAAAGAATTGCGACAAAGTGTGACTAAGGTTACCATTAGCAGTGGGTCAACACACTAATAAGAAAATATAATGAAACTAAATACAATTGATTACTTAGCACCAGATAGCGCTGAGCGCTTTGTTGAATCGCTTCAACAAACAGGTTTTGGGGTACTATCGAATCACCCTATTCAAAAGCAACTTGTCGAAGACATTTATAAAGAGTGGTACAACTTTTTCCAATCTGAACAAAAACATGACTTTTTGTTCAAGTCAGAAACACACGATGGATTTTTTCCTGCATCGATTTCTGAAACAGCCAAAGGTAACAATGTAAAAGATATCAAAGAATATTATCATGTGTATCCTTGGGGCCGTATTCCTGATTCACTTAGATCCAATATTCTTGCATATTATGAACATGCCAACACCCTAGCTGCGGAATTACTCAGTTGGATTGAAAAATATACACCTGCAGATGTTGCGGCAAAATATACGATTCCACTACCAGACATGATTGCACAAAGCCAACAAACCTTGTTGCGGATTTTACATTATCCACCAATGAAAGGTGATGAAGAAATGGGCGCTATCCGCGCTGCAGCGCATGAGGACATTAACCTCATCACTATATTACCTGCAGCAAATGAACCTGGATTACAAGTGAAAACCAAAACCGGTGAATGGATTGACGTACCTAGCGATTTTGGCAGCATCATTATTAACATCGGTGACATGTTGCAAGAAGCATCGGGTGGCTATTTCCCTTCGACATCACATAGGGTAATCAACCCTGAAGGGGCAGACAAAACCAAATCACGGATTTCATTACCGCTGTTTTTGCATCCGAATCCAGAAGTCGTGTTATCAGAGCGTTATACCGCTGACAGCTATTTACAGGAAAGATTACGTGAATTAGGCGTTATTTAAGCATTAATGCTTCATTTAGCAATGATACTAAGCGCCTTCGGGCGCTTTTTTTATGCATTTAATCTGCTAACGAGGTAGAATATCACTTTTGTATTTATTGTATTTACTCTCCGGTTTATAAGGCAACATCATGGCAATTCAGTGGTATCCAGGACACATGCACAAAGCACGTAAAGAGATCGAGGAGGCAATGCCTCAAGTGGATCTCGTTATTGAAGTGCTCGATGCACGTATCCCATACAGCAGTGAAAATCCGATGGTGTCACAACTACGTGGTGATAAACCCTGCATTAAATTACTGAATAAATCTGATTTAGCCGATCCTAAGGTTACCGCCCAATGGATTGAATACCTAGAACGTGAACAAGGCGTTCAGGCATCAGCAATCACAAGTTTACAACCCAGTATGGTAAAAAGTATTCCTGATCTTTGCCGTAAACTGGTGCCACACCGTGACATTATGGAAAAAGACATCCGCACCATGATCATGGGTATTCCTAATGTTGGTAAATCTACAATTATTAATACCTTAGCGGGTCGCACTATAGCCAAAACAGGTAATGAACCTGCAGTCACAAGACGTCAGCAACGTATTAACTTACGTAACGGAATCGTACTATCGGATACTCCGGGTATTTTATGGCCAAAGGTGGACAATGAAGCCAGTAGCTATCGCCTTGCTGTCACTGGTGCAATTAAAGATACCGCTATGGAATACGAAGATGTGGCAATGTTTGCTGCTGGCTATTTCCTTAAAGCCTATCCCGACGAAATTTGCGAACGTTATAAGCTTCAATCGCTACCCGCCAGCGATATCGAATTACTCGAAGCTATCAGTCGTTCCCGCGGAGCACTTCGCCCTGGCGCACGAGTTGATTACCATAAAGTATCTGAACTCTTACTACATGAATACCGCTCAGGGAAAATCGGACTATTAAGCCTTGAAACTCCAGCGATGGCTGAAATAGAAAAAGAGGAAGTTGCACGTAAATTAGCTGAGAAAGAACTCATTAAACAGCAGAAAATAGAGCAAGAGAAACTTAAACGCTCCGGTAAACGTTATAACGATTAAGCCGAACAAAGTCTAGGTCGTCAACATCAATGCCGGCCTAGCACTTATTATTCAGAGTGAACTGCCATGCTTAAGTAGTCTGAATGAAGTAACCATGCTTAAGTAGCCTGAATTAAGTAACCATAATTAATTAACCTAGATAAGTAGCCTTAGTTAAATATCCTTAGTTAATTGATTATATTTCAACGTTTAGCTAACTTAATCGCCAATGCCATTAAACTGGCCTCAAGCAAATCGATAACCATCTCAAATCCTCGCTCACCACCATAATATGGGTCAGGCACTTCTTCGACTAACGAATCACCATAGCTTAATATCAACTGTAATTTATATCGTAAATGGACAGGACACCTTTGTTTCAAATCAGCTAAATTGGCAAAGTCTGCCGCTAAAATCAAATCAAATCGTTCAAAATCAGCGTCGATAACCTGCCGAGCTTTCATTCCTGAAAAATCAAGTCCGTGCTTGTTGCCAGCAATAATACTGCGACTATCTGGAACATGCCCTTGATGATAAGCAATAGTCCCTGCAGAATCGATATCAAGTTGAAGCGAGTGACGTTTCATTTGTTGCCTAAACACTGCCTCTGCAGTCGGCGAACGGCAAATATTGCCCATACAGACAAACAACACCGAGCGAACATTTAAAAGATATTTATCATCGATCATTGATAACCGCCATTATCTCCAGTTTTATACCATCACTTAATTATGTTGCCTATGCCTTAACCGAAGTTAGGATCATTACCCATTGTAGTTCTACATTTAGTTCTACATTTAGTTTTACCATTATTATTTAATAATACACCACGCAACATGTCAGCAAGTTTGAGCGTTATTGTGATGGCCTTTGGCGTAGAAAAGTAGCAAATCTTGGTGTCCCTTTTTGAGTTAAGCCTAAATATTGATAAGTAATTATCGAACCAACTAAAGGTGGATTTTCTCGTTGTTTATCGCTTAAACCACTGCCTATATTAAACACGATCCCTGCAGGTGTTTTTACGATTAACGCACCTAGCTTACCTCTATATTTACCTTTACCTTCTGTATGACCGATCACTACAGCTTCAGCGTCATATTTGGGTTTGAGCTTAACAATATACTCACTGCGGCCGACAGCATAATGCGCTTGCTGATAATGTAACATCAATCCTTCACCGCCAGCATTAACGACGGAATCAAGCAGTGTAAACAAAGCTTCCGTTGAAACCACTGGCCCCTGCTTAATGACCTGTAAATGTATGGAGGCCGTTTGTTCTGCCAACATTTTCATCGCTAAGTAGCGTTCAATAAAAGAGCCTGAATGCCGCGGTAAATCAAACATCATAAACTTAACTTCCTGCCACTCTTTATCAGGTACTTGCTGACGTCGAACCAATGCTGAAATATCTTCGAAACGGTTATGACCTAACCAAAGTTCACCATCAATGGCAGTATCAGGAAAACCAAGGGTAAACGACGCAGGTAATGCCACTTTTCGGCCACTGCGAGTCAGCATGTTACTGCCATCCCAGTAGCCTCGAACACCATCAAGCTTCTCGCTGACTAAGTATTCAGTGACGTCGATATCTTGTTGATATTTTGTTGCCAACTGAATAGGAGGTATTGATAACACTTCACTCTTTATCGTAAAACAATGCAGTGAACTAATGACCAAAATAAAAAGATACGGTAGCTTACGCATATGCAATCCTTGCTAAAAGTTAAATCCATTTAGTGTTTTTTCATTTTCGTTCAAAAGTTTATTTCAATGCCTCAAGTGTTTACTGTATTGGGCATCAAGTCACTTCCGAGCAATACCGTTCAAAACACTGTTATAACACCTGCCATTCGTGACGAAAGACTTACGCCTGTTTAAAATGATTATCTGTAATGTTAAGTGAGCGTAGTACAAACAGAAGAATTATCCATTCATTGGTCGGGCTTATCTTGATATAAATCGATGCATGATGAGGGCCGATATCAGCACAAAAATAAATATTTTCTCTGCTCTACAGCACATCATAAGACCGAAATAACTGCTGGATGCATATGAACAGAATGTTACAATCTACGGAATTAACATCAAAAAGATAATGAGCAAAATGAAACCAGAGAACAATCATGGTCTAAAACGCGTATTTCGAGCGACAGGATTTTCAATGCTAGGGCTAAAGTCAGCGTGGAAAAATGAAGCGGCATTCAGACAAGAAACCGTGCTTGCTTGCCTAATGCTACCTATTGCACTACTACTCAATATCAGTAGTACTGATCGTATTTTGCTTATCATGACGGTGTTAATTGTATTGATTGTAGAATTGTTGAACTCCGCTATTGAAGCGGTAGTTGATAGGATTGGTGATGAGATCCATCCACTCAGTGGTCAGGCAAAAGACATTGCTTCTGCAGCAGTCTTTATCAGTTTAGTATTATGTGCCATCACTTGGGGCATCGTTATTTGGCCATTACTGTTTTAATAACAGCCAGACGAATATCATTCAGTGTGCTTAGCGGTAGTCAAAATTGAAATGGCTTGTTCAATATAAGCAAGTCTTTCATTTTCAGCCCAATAAGCAGCATACACATGCCGATGGATACATTTTGCATCATCGACAACATACAGAGTCCCGTTATCTAAATAAGGCTGTATGAGTGCTTCAGGCAAAAATGCACATCCACCGTTATTAAGTATAAAGTCCAACGCCATACGAGCAGAACTTGTATGTAATACCGGCAAAGGTAACATGGTAAAATCCTGAGCATGAGTGATATTAAAGGCAGTGCCCCAATCTACTTTTATATAAGGTAAAGTAGGTGTTTGAGTAAGCTTAACGCCTGCTTGTTTGCAGACTAAATACAATTTTACTTCAGCAAGCTTTACTAATATAACGCCATCAAGCTTTGGAGGATCAAACGTAATCGCAATATCTAAGGTTCGTTCAATAAGTTGACGAGTCATTACTGCTGCAGGTAACACATCCGTTCTTAAAGCCACTCCTTCCAAGCCTAAATGTAATGGCTGTAAAAAACCTTGTAAAAAAGCATCCCAAATATTATCGCCAGCCGACAACGCTAACTGAGCACTGTGCTGTTGATTTAAAATAATATCTTGTTTTGCTCTTTCCCAGGCGTTAAGCACGGCCTCAGCATGGCCGAGCATTCTTTCACCTGCCGGAGTTGGTTGAATGTTGTTACGTAAGCGTTCAAATAACTCTATACCCAGAATATTTTCTAATTGCTTTATCCTAAAACTGACAGCACTTCGAGTGAGGTATAGATTTTCAGCCGCTTTACCAAAGTGTCGAGTACGGGACACTTCTAAGAATGTTTTTAATAAATCTGTATCCATAAAAATTCTTTACCATTAAGGACAAAATATTTTGATTTAAAAAATGATAATACTAGCCAATACTCCAGTTGCAAATCTTTATATCTCATAATCTAGAAGGTATTAGCCATGTCTCAGCAATCATTTATCAATGCAAAACAAGGTATTGATGCTAACACCAATGGTCATAGTAACTGTTTTCAATCTACTAAACGCTTCTATGATGACGTGAATTTCCCAAAAGGATTTAAACGTTGTGGTGATTTTACCAATAAGGAAGCTGAGTTGCTTGAACAACACGGTCAAGCAATGAAAAATTTAGCCGATGGCTCGCAGTTACCTTGTCATGTTGACGAAGACCAATTTGTTAACGTTTTACAGGGTAAAAAACCTGCAACAACACCAATGGAGCTATTGTGGTCTAAATATTGTCGTCTAGCAAAAGGCAAACCATTTTATGCTGTTGTTGGGACAATTCACGCGCCAGCAAGCTCTAAAGTTGAAATTGAATTTGACGATGTAGAAGAAGATGCTTCTGACACCGATGAGTCAGAATAAACTATCTTTCAACGGCTAAAGTCGCCACATTAAACATATAACATATTTGTTACATTAGTCGTAAAAGTAGAGTCAACATCCTGCTCTACTTTTCTTGTTCTGTCACATTTTTGTCACCCACCGCCGCTACGCCAATGCTCTGGCGCCTTTATCCGTGTTGACTTTTCGCTAGAACGGTTGTTTTTACACCGTTGAGTTCAAGCTATTAACGAAAACTTGATTTAGCGCAATAATTCTATACAAATACTTCACATTTAGTAGCAAGGTGCTAGTATATGCACTGAACAGTTTGTCGTTTTTATTTTAACTTAATGTTTATGGCTGCGCATTTTGATAATCCTTATTTGGGATATCAGCGCTGAATAGGTTAGGTATTAAATTCGACAAAAGCATCATATGAAGACGCATATCCTGTGATATAGAAAAAATAATAAATGCGGAGTTTCAATGATAAGATCTTTTATTTGTATAGTGTTGTTGATATTAGGTACTCGAACTGCTGCGGCAGAAACGGAACTATCAACTAACAACTCAACAGTTACCGATAAATATACCCTTGATATCGGTATGTTTTATGCTAATTCAGATTCAAACTTCATCGCTACAAACCCTAAAACAGGCGGAACATTCCCGGTAGACTTTGAAGATGAACTGCTACTTGCTGAAGAGCAATACTTACCCTACTTTGAATTCACATTCTCTTTTAACCAACGCCATAGTATTTATATTGATTGGAAGTCGTTGGATCGCAAAGCAGACACTGAAACGGTATCAGAAGATTTTATTCTTGAAGATATTGATGGAAAAGACTACCTGATTGAAACTGGCGCCAAACTGAATACCGAACTCAATATTGATATTCTGCGAATTGGCTATGGTTATGACATATGGCAAGGAACTCACTACGCTGTTGGAGTATCCGTTGGTATACATACCATGTTTATCGAAACCGCTTTTAAAGGCACTATCGGTATTTGCGTGCCAGACTCAACCTTAACCAGTTTATGCAACGATGCAGTAGCAACACCTGAAGTGATAGACGATACTCTAACGGCGCCTCTACCAGACATTGGCCTTTACGGCTCTTACGAATTTTATCCTGGTTGGACATTTGATGCTCACGCCCAATATTTTGCTATCAAATATGATGATGTAGATGGATCACTTATCGATATCCGTTTAGGTGTTGAAGCTAAGGTTTGCGATAATTGGTCATTAAAACTGGCTTACAACTATTATGATGTTGATGTCACAATCGAAAAAACACGTAATGTCGGTAATATTGAACAGCGTACTTTTGATTACAATATAAACTACAGCTTTACTGGCCCAATGTTTGCTGTCTCTTACGTTTTTTAATATGATTCAAGTCACTAAAAAAGCATCTTCGGATGCTTTTTTGTTATTTGTATCACTATAATATCATGGTACAAACTCTGCCATTATTGTTATATTTACTTCAATTGTAGATTTTTTAAAGTCTTTCCTTAGCCCGGATCATGAGGCACTTAATGTCGAACACTCTACTGCAAACCGCTGCAGCCAATTTGAAAAAAGCTGTTCCGTTAATGTTAAAATATAGAATACCCACAACACCAACAAACTACGCGCTTTGGTATGCTTACGTGGGTGAACAAAACCCGTTACTTAATCAAGAGTTAGATACTGCAGTAAAACAAAATCAAACCTGTTCACCAGTGACCAGCGAATTGTTATATCGTAAACATGTGGCTGATCCAGTTGAGCTAGATGTGCGCGACATGCGTAAGAACCTTGATGCTATGGTATGTGAGTTATCTCAGTCACTCAAAGATACTAATTTGGACACTGAGACATTTCAAAATCAAATTGATAAAGATTTTAAAAAATTAAGCGATCTTGAAAACAAAGGTTTCTCTCTCGAGCAAGTGATTGGTATTATTAGAAATATCGTTAAAGAATCTTCCAGCATCCGTTCTAGTACCGTGAGTTTTACCGAACAACTCCAAAAAGCTCAATCAGAGATTGATACTCTCAAAACTCGTTTAGCTGAATCTGAAAAAGACATGCTATTTGACGCCCTAACCAATGTGTTAAATCGCCGTGCATTTAACACTGACATTGAAGCGCAAATAAGCTCAGCCCCTGCGGGTACCTGCATGATTTTAATTGATATTGATCACTTTAAAACCTTCAACGATAATTTTGGTCATCAACTTGGTGATTTAGTCCTAAAAACCGTTGCGAAACGGATCCAAGAAGCCTGCCGTGACGGAATTAAATTGTACCGTTTTGGTGGTGAAGAGTTCGCCATTATTGTGCCAAGTAGTCAGTTTAGAGTTGCTAGACAATTAGCTGAAGGCATTCGCAGAGCGCTCGAAAAACTCAGTGTCAAAGACAGACGCAGTGACAAGGTTATTGATTCGATAACCGCATCTTTTGGTGTTGCTGAATGGAAACCTAAGCAAAATGTATCGCAATTAATTGAAGCAACCGATAAGTTACTGTACGAAGCAAAACGCTTAGGTCGTAATAGAGTGATGCCAATCGCAAACTAATCATTCTGGTAATATCAATTGATTGATCGCCCGCTTTTGCCTGCTCATACTGAAAAGCTAACTGCGGGCAAAGTTGGGCTTAATATTTTCGACTACGAATTATTTCGGTAATTGCAGATAACTCGCGGCATGTTCAGCTGTTGCATTGGCTAAATGAGGCACATAACCTAAAAATGGTCCCTGCATCATCTGCTGTAAACTGTTGAGGTTATCATCAATAAAAGCCATATCAGGGTCCACTTGATTAGCAACCCACCCCGCTATCGACAATCCGTCGGCCAACACAGCCTCTTGAGTTAATAACGCATGGTTTAAACAGCCTAGTTTCATGCCTACAACTAAAATAACCTCAACCTGAGATGTTGCCTGTTGACCTTGAACCAGCTGAATTTGTTGTAGCTTGGCGTGCAATAATTTAACAGTCTCAGATAAATATTCACCATTACCTAGTGGTAAACGCCAGCCACCAGCACCTTCTATCAAGGCAAAATCTGCATCTAACATCGCGGGATGGTACATAGTATCAAGTACACGTTGAGCCGTTAATGTTTGATTAGTTTGTTTGGCGGCAATGTGCGGCGCTATAGCGGGTTCAAAACAAATAGGATTCACCACTTGATACGGTAAATCCATATTCGACTGAGCTATTAGCATTAAGGCATCACTGTTGCGTAAGCCCGCGTCGGTGGATATACATCCTGATGCTATCGGTTTAAAGCCACATTTATGGCCTTGAGCCTTGGATAATAATGCAGCCGAAACTAAGGTTTTACCGCTGTCGGTATCGGTTCCTGTCACAAAGTACAACATCGTTTCAACCTCGCTTGGCGCGGATATACGCAATTTGATAAGTTAATGGCAAGCCTTTATCGGTACGCATTGTTTCTGCAAGTACGATGCGTTGCTGCCATTGTTGCTTTGTGAGTGGCTGATGTTGTGTTGCATTGTTTTCGTCTTGTTGAGCAAACGACGCACCCACCCCCTTTATTGAGTACAGCAAGCTGCGCAAATCATCAAAATACACGCTAATACTCTCAACATGGATATCAATGCTGTGCCAATCATCCACAGTCGTATGAGATGCACTCAATGCGGCATTAAGTGCCGATACGGAATAAAATGGGTTAACTCTAAAGCCTAATGTTTGTAATTCAGCCAAACTGCCATCAACAACTACACTAAGATGACACTCACCATTTTGTCGCAATACTCGATGAAACTCAGCAAATGCTTGTGGTAACGTTTGGCACCATTGCAAGGCTAAATTGGAATAGATACTGTCAATGGAAGCACTCTGTAATCCAAGCGCCTGTGCGTCGCTGCATATCGGTAAATAATCAGGGTGTTGTTTGGTTAATTGCTTAAGCATGCCATGAGCGATATCAACCGCAAAGACCTGCTTAACATCAAAGGCATGAAAACTCGTACCAGGACCGGCACCCACATCAAGTAAGGTGCCAAATAGATGCGCATTGTCTAATAATTGCTTAGCGGTAATACGTTGTAATACATCATGTTGCTTGTAATGAGATGCGGCGATTGAAAATTTGCTTGCCACTGGATTATCTAACGTCATGAGAGTCTCATTGATACGATTTATTTAGCCACTGTTTGTGGCGCTAATGCACCTAGCTTTGCGTCAGTATCACTATATTGGTGAATAAGCTGAGTTAAAGTGCTCACAAGTGATTGAATATCAGAAGCTTTATGCTGTGCATTTAAAGTAATCCGCAAACGCGCCTGACCTTTTGGCACGGTTGGTGAACGAATAGCACCAACTAAAAAACCTTGTTGTTTTAACTGCTGCGCAATAGCGATAACCTGATGATTATCACCGATCATAATCGGTTGAATTGCGGTAGTAGAAGACGTAATACTCAATTTATTTACTAATGCGAGTTGCCTAAACAATGCAATATTAGCCGTTAATTGTTCCAATAATTCTGGGTGAGTTTGTTGCCAATTAATTGCCGCTAATGCTAATTGAGCATTGGCTGGCGATAAAGCGGTTGAGTAAATATACTCACGACACGTCGCAACCAAGTAATCAATCACTTCTGTGGAAGCTAAAATAGCGGCGCCTTGGCAGCCTAGCGCCTTACCAAAGGTGACGACTTGAATATCGACATTATCGGCATTAACAAACGAGCTTGGTAATACCCCAAAACCATGGGCATCATCGACAATGAGCCAGCAGCCATGTTGCTTACATAAATCCGATAGCTCAACAATGGGGGCTATGTCGCCGTCCATACTGAATACGCTCTCGGTAACCACTGCGGTATTGGGATTTCGTTCAATAATGCGTGCAGCGCTATTGATTTCGTTATGCAAAAATCGGCTAATTTTGCTGCCGCTGTCTTTTAAACCGTCAATGACAGAGGCATGCACCAATTTATCAGCAATGACCGTATCATCGGGGTTAAACAAGGTTTTCATTAACGCGCTATTGGCACTAAAGCCTGAACTAAACAGCATACAAGCTTGGTGACCGGTAATCTCACATAAACCTTGTTCCAGCGCCACATGGGCTTGGCTATAACCACTTACAAGCGGTGATGCCCCACTGCCCACACCATATACTGTTGCACCGTCGTAAAGTGCTTGTGCTAACGCTGGTTCATGGGCTAAACCCAAATAATCATTATGACTAAAATCAATCAATACTGACTGTTGCGACGTTGCTGCCACATGTCGCTGGCGTAAAAGACCTGCTGCGTTTAGTTCAGCAAGCTTTTCACTTATCCTTAAAGCTATTGGGTGTTTCCCAATCGCAGGCAGGCCTAATGACGTCATGCTAAATTACAGCGCTGCTGCGTCAAAAAACTGCTTGGTCGACTTATCTTGTATGGCGTTAGCTTTGG
This sequence comes from Shewanella sp. AC91-MNA-CIBAN-0169, assembly GCF_040310165.1. Taxonomy (NCBI): domain Bacteria; kingdom Pseudomonadati; phylum Pseudomonadota; class Gammaproteobacteria; order Alteromonadales; family Shewanellaceae; genus Shewanella; species Shewanella sp. AC91-MNA-CIBAN-0169. The sequence goes on along the minus strand of NZ_JBEOPM010000018.1, from coordinate 14,715 downwards.
CTAATAATGCGTTATCTGTTTCAATGTGGGCTTGTGGGCCTTGTTCCGGGTGCAAACCTAAACGACGGAACAAATTCATATCATCGTTTTCTTCTGGGTTTGCTGTAGTTAATAGCTTACAACCGTAGAAAATAGAGTTAGCACCGGCAAAGAAACACATAGATTGCAGTTCATCACTCATGCTTTCACGTCCTGCAGATAAACGTACTCGAGATTTAGGCATTAAAATACGGGCAACAGCAATGGTGCGCACAAATTCAAGCGGATCAAGATCATCGATATTCTCAAACGGCGTACCGGCCACTTTAACTAACATGTTGATTGGCACCGAATCTGGATGTTGTTCTAAATTGGCCAATTGTTGCAATAAACCGGCGCGATCTGTTGCTTGTTCACCCATACCCACAATGCCGCCTGAGCACACTTTCATGCCCGATGCGCGTACGTTTGTTAGCGTATCCAAGCGACTTTGATAAGTACGAGTGGTAATAACGTCGCCGTAATATTCTGGTGAGGTATCAAGGTTATGGTTGTAGTAATCCAAACCAGCATCGGCTAATTTCCCGGCCTGCTCAGATGACAACATGCCTAATGTCATACAGGTTTCCATGCCTAAAGCACGGACATCTTTTACCATTTGCGTCAAATATGGCATATCTTTGTCACGCGGGTTACGCCAAGCGGCGCCCATACAAAAACGCGATGCTCCTGCCGCTTTAGCACTTTTAGCTTCGGTTAGTACTTTATCAATTTCAAGTAAACGTTCTTTTTCAAGACCTGTATCGTAGCGTGCACTTTGAGGACAATATTTACAGTCCTCTGGGCATGCGCCGGTTTTAATCGACAATAGGCGGCTGATCTGCACTTCGTTAGGGTCAAACGTTTCACGATGAATACTGTGAGCTTTAAACAATAAATCATTCATAGGCAGCGCAAACAATGCTTCAATTTGTGCTTTTTGCCAATCGTGACGAACTTCAGCTAACGACATGGATCATTCCTTTATTTTGATTTTATGTTGGCTAGGATACCCTGAGCCCGTAAACTGTCAACGCAGCAACCACTTTACGCTTTACTAGCGGTCAAAAAAAGAGCACTTATAATTATGCCACTTTCCGATACAAATACCACAATCGATTATGCTTTCGATACACAACATATCTGGCACCCATACACCTCTATGACCCAGTCTCTGCCTGTATATGGAGTCGTTTCAGCACAAGGTTGTGAGTTGACTTTAGATGATGGAAAAGTACTTATAGATGGCACCAGTTCATGGTGGTCTTGTGTGCATGGTTATAGTCATCCGACCATTTTGGCCGCTATGCAAAAGCAGCTATCACAGCTCAGTCATGTGATGTTTGGCGGCATAACCCATCAGCCAGCCATTGAGACCTCAAAACGCTTAGTGCAGATGACCAGCGATAACTTAACTAAGGTTTTCTTAGCTGATTCAGGCTCAATTGCTGTGGAAGTTGCGCTAAAGATGGCGCTGCAATATTGGCAGGGGCGGAACCAGCCGCAAAAGCAACGGATTATGACCGTAAAAAGTGGTTATCATGGTGATACTTTTGCCGCGATGAGCGTATGTGATCCTGATGGTGGAATGCACACCATGTTTGGTAATAATGTCACTGAACAAGTCTTTATCCCTGCGCCAACCTCAAAGTTTGACGAACCGTTGAATCAAACCGATACACTCGCATTAAATGCCGCATTTGCGCAACATAATCAAGATATTGCTGCGGTGATTATTGAACCCATCATGCAAGGCGCTGGCGGAATGCGTTTTTACTCACCAGCTTATTTAGTTAAACTGCGCCAACTTTGCGACCAATACGATGTGCTATTGATATTAGACGAAATCGCTACCGGATTTGGCCGTACTGGCACCCTCTTCGCTTATGAGCATGCTAATATTGAGGCCGATATTTTATGTGTAGGTAAAGCCTTAACCGGTGGATATATTAGCCTCGCAGCCACCTTATGCAGTGACGAAGTGGCCAATGGTATTAGTGATTCTCCCGCCGGTGTGTTTATGCATGGCCCTACTTTTATGGGGAATCCATTAGCATGTGCTGCAGCAACCGCCAGCTTAGATTTATTGCTCCAAGGTGAGTGGCAACAACAAGTTAGCGCAATTGAATCTCAGCTTAAGCAAGAACTTGCTAGTGCGATAGATTTACCGCAAGTGAGAGATGTCCGTGTGTTAGGGGCTGTTGGGGTAATTGAAATGGTCAATACAGTCAATACAGCAGCCTTACAAAAAGCCTTTGTTGACTTAGGTGTGTGGGTAAGGCCTTTTAGCCGCTATATCTACATCATGCCGCCTTACACTATTAGCGCTGCACAATTAACCCAACTAACCTCGGCCATGTTGTTAATTGCCGATACCCTTATTCCTACCGAAGAGAATCAAACGTTGATTAGCCATGGATAATTAAAACTTAACTCTTCTCTTGCTTGGCCAGATTTTAAATTGGGTCATGCTCAGTTTAATTAGGTCAAAGTTTAGCTTAATCTAATACCGATTGAGCGTGGGCAATAATGGCATCTGAAACGTCTTTATAGACACCTTTAAGTAAAATCCAATGGTGCCAGTAAAGCGTTTCAGTGATGATATGGTCTTTACATATGTGCACTAACTCACCAGTGGCTAGTTCTGATTTAATTTGCGTTTTTGGTACTAAACAATGGGCAGCGCCATGTTTAGCAATGGTAACAAAGGCATCTGATGAACGAACAGCATGTAATGGGTATTCACCTTGCATCAGACTAAAATGCTGTTGAATATAGCGTGTGTGCATATTGTCTTTGTGATCAAACGCAATACCCCGAGCTTTTCTAAGACTGTCTGCACTAATTCCATTAGGGAAGTAATGACGACTAAACTCAGGTGAAGCGACTAGCAGATAGTCGACACAGCCTAATCGAGTTAGTTGACAACCTTTAATCGGTGTAGATAGCACCGAAATGACGCCAAAAGCTTGGCCATCCTTTAACCTATTAATCGTAGGATCTTTACCTTCAACATCGTTCAAAAATGTATTGCGAAATCAGTACCAAATTGCAACACATATTACAGCAGCTAATAGTCGTAAAAAAATTATCGGCACCACATTTTCGGTCACCTTGCTTAACCCTCATGTGTATTTAGATACTGTGATGATATTAGGTAGCGTGGGCGGCACTTTTGATGGTAACGAAAAATGGGCATTTGCTATAGATACCATACTGGCGTCGGTTTTGCGGTTTTATACTATTGCACTTGGCGCCGCTAAACTTGCCCCTTGGTTAGGTGCGCCGAAAGTTCAACGCGTGATTGATGTCTTAGTCGGCACAATTATGCTTTTTATCGCCTATTCAGTATTTAATACTTTATTAATAATACCAACAAATTCATAGCGACAGACAACACATGAAAATCAAAAGATATTCATAAAAATAGTAAAGAATTAACTCTCCATCGGCACAAACCCAGCTTGCTGTTTTATGCGTATTAACCATTGATTAATCTTTGGGTAATGGGCTAACTCAAAGCCACCTTGATGAGCTACATGGGTGTACGCAAACAAAGCAATGTCCGCTAAGGTAAGCTGCGAACCACACAGAAAGGATTGCTTAGCAAGTTCAGCCTCCATAACCGCCAGCGCTTTATGGCCTTTAACGTGCAGTGAGTGATATTCAACTAAACGATCATCAGGCAACCCTAAATACAACTGAATAAAGCGTGCAACGGCAATATATGGCTCATGACTATATTGTTCAAAAAACATCCACTGGTACATTTTCGCTTTACTAAAGACATCAGTTGGGATCAACTCAGAGCCTTCTGCAAGATAACCCATAATGGCATTAGATTCAGACAACACTCTGCCATCATTGAGTTCAATTGATGGTATTTTTCCTGCTGGATTTTTAGCTAAAAACTCTGGTGTCTGCGTTTCACCTTTCGTGATACTTATTTCTTGCCATAGATGCTCAACACCTAGCATATTCAGCACCAGCTGCACTTTATAACAATTACCTGACATGCTATCGCCATAGGCTGTGATCATTAGTTGTCCTCAACGCTGAATAACTCACTTACTTTTTGACCAGACTAGAAATTAACGCGCGTAATGCGGCAGGTTTAACCATCTTAGCCATATAGTGATAGCCGCGTCTTTCGACATCATCAACCAACTCTTTATTGGTATTGGCAGTAATTAATATTCCAGGTAAATGTTCACCATAACGACTGCGAATACCATTCATCGCATCAATACCATTTTGATCATCATCTAAATGATAATCAGCTAACATGATGTCAGGGGCAACCCCTTTAAGCCCTAACTTAATTCGAGCGTCAGCAAGATCTTTGGCACAAATAACCTCGCATTGCCAACGACTTAATAACGACTCTAGCCCCGCGAGAATGGCATCTTCATTATCAATACACAATACTTTAATGCCAGCTAAAGGCTGTAATAATGTTGGTAAAGGCTTAATGCTTATTTGGCTGACCGTTTCACCTAATGGCACGAATATAGAGAATAGAGAACCATGGCCTAAGGTCGAACTTACATGAATTTGATGATCAAGTACTTTGCTAATCCTATCGGCAATCGCTAGCCCCAGCCCCAAACCACTGACATTACGACTACTGGGATGATTAAGACGTTTAAACTCTTTAAAAATTTCTTGTATATCAAACTCATTAATCCCACAACCCGTATCGAGTACTTGAATCTCGATAAAGTCACCTCGATGCCGGCAACCAAATAACACTTTACCACCTCGGGCATATCGATATGCATTGGTTAAAAAGTTTTGTAAAATACGCCGCAACAATGAAGGGTCGGAGTTTACCGTCGCGGTAGAGGGTACCATCGAAAAAGAAATTTGGCTGTCACTTGCCATTGCATCAAATTCAACCGATAAACCATTAATCACTTCAGCAATAGCAAAATCACGGCGGTTAACGTCCACCATGCCAGAGTCGAGCTTAGAAATATCGAGCAAATCGGTCAATAACTCTCCCGCTATTTTCAACGAACTATTCACATGAGTTAAGGTGGTGCGGGCTTCAAGATCCAGATTAGGATACTGTGATAACGATGCTGTAAATAATCTCGCGGCATTTAATGGCTGCATTAAGTCGTGGCCCACTGCGGCTAAAAAGCGAGTTTTAGACGCGTGTGCCATTTCTTCCTGTGCTTTAGCTTCAAGTAATTCACTGTTTAACATTGCCAATTCATAGGTTCGTTCTTGCACCCGACTTTCTAATGTTTCATTGGCTTCCAGTAACGCCTTCTCTTGTAAGCGATATTGGGTAATGTCAGTAAATGTCATTACAAAACCGCCATCAGGCATTGGGTTTCCTTGAATTTTAATGACTTTACCATCTTGGCGTTCACGCTCAGATGTGTGCGGAGTGCCATTACGCATATGTTGAACTCGCACAGCAACCTGGTTTTCAATGTCTCCAGTACCACAAAAGCCGCGCAACGCATTAAATCGCACCACATCAGCAATAGGCATTCCTTGGACTAAAAAGCTTTCAGGGTATTGGTATAGCTCGACATAGCGATAATTCCAGGCAACTAAATTAAGATCTTTATCGACCACACTCATGCCTTCATAAGCATGTTCAATTGCGCCACGTAACATATCTTGGCTTAAAATAATTTTAGAGGATGCTTCATCAACGAGACTGAATACTTCATCCAGCGCCAAATCGCGGCCTTGCAGGACTGAGTCCATCACTAATGATGCACTTGATGCACCTAAAACCCCCGACAACATATGTTCGGTGTGGGCAATTAATTCTTCTGGGGCAGCTTTGTACCAACTGTCACTTTTTACTGCATCGGCTGAAAAACGACTAAAACTCTCATAAGCACGAGTAGGACTCACAAATCGGCTAGCCAAAATTAACAAATCTTGTTGCGAAATTGGCCCTTGACGTTTTTTTGAATCTTTTTTTGATGACCAAGGTTTAACAAAATTACTCGCTTGAATACGCTCAGCAACGCCAGCTCTAAACCAAATAGACCCTAGTACATAGCAAAATATATTCGCTAACAAAGCAATCAAAGTATCACTAACATTTGGGGTTATCGAATTGAGTAAGCCTGACTCACTACCAATCAAACGAGCTTCACCGGCACCTTGAAGTAAAATAAAACACCACAGGCTAAAACCGACAGCAAGGCCTAGATAGACACCAGCTCGATTGCCGTGCTTCCAATATAATCCGCCGACTAGTGCGGGGGCTAGTTGAGAAAATGCACCAAAGGACATCATCCCCAAATGTGAAAGTGAATCACTGTCGGTAAACAGTAAGTAGCTCAAATAGCCGAAGCCTAAAATAACCACAATCGATAAACGGCGTACATTTAACAATAATTGAGAAAATTGGCTGAAGTTCTTTTCCCTTATTTGCCCCGTTCGCAGCAAAAATGGCACCAGCCACTCATTACTGACCATCACACTGATAGTCACCACAGCAACAATCACCATCCCCGTTGCTGCAGATAAACTACCTAACAAGGCAACAACCGCTAATATTGGTTGGTCTAGTGCCAAAGGCAAATTAATCACATAGGTATCAGCAGATACCGAATCACCCAAAATAATTTTACCGGCTAATGCTAATGGCGCGACAAACAAGCCAAACAAGGCTAAATAAATCGGAAATATCCAACGTGATTTTTTTAAAATATGCTCGCCGCCACACTCGACCACCATCACATGGAACTGCCTTGGCATACATAAAAAAGCGGCCATTCCAACAAATAGTTCAGGGAGAAACGACTCTAAACGAATGTGACTATTTTCGATTAATGCTTTATCTGATGCCTGCTGCCAAATATCGCCAAAGCCATCAAAAACACCAAAACTAATTACCACGCCGACTGAGATAAATGCCGCAAGTTTAACCAATGACTCAAACGCAATCGCGACCATCATTCCAGGATTATGTTCAGTCGCATCTAATTTACGCGTACCAAATAAAATGGCAAAAATGGCCAGTAACATGGTGATCAATAATGGCACCGCCACTGGGCTTAAGGGGGTATCATCAGGTTGGAATAAGTTAAGGCTAAACACCATTGCTTTAAGCTGTAGTGCGATATAAGGCATGATGCCAAACAATGCAATAAGCGTGACTAAAGCCGCTAATAACTGTGACTTGCCATAACGAGCAGCAATAAAGTCGGCAACTGAAGTAATGTTTTGTGCTTTAGACACTACAACCATTTTTCGTAGCATGCCAAACCCAAGGGTAAACACTAATATTGGGCCGACAAAAATAGGTAGAAATGACCATAAATCATTGGCAGACTGACCTACTGTGCCTAAAAAACTCCATGATGAGCAATACACCGCTAAGCTGAGCCCATAAATCCATACTTGAGCTTTTTGGTTTATTTTACTAAACCATCGCTCGGCACCCCATGCCAAAATAAACAGCAATGACACATAACACACCGCAATCACGGCCACGATTAAGGTTAAGTTCATGAAACGTCCGCTATCACTTTATTATTATTAAAAATCTGTTTTATTTTCATCTAAAACATCATGTATTGAGCAGAAAACAGCCTGCATAAGAGAATCAATATAAATAATCGACCAAATCTGCAGCAATCATTACCATATTAACACGTGCAACAGACTAAATATTAAGGATATTTTAAAACTAGACCAAGGTCTAATAGTGCAAACAGCCCGTTGCAGATGATACTTTAACCACGCCATTTTTAGAAAGGGAAGCCCCATGACCCCGCAGTCTCTTTACAAAGTTCCTAGTGACATTGCAGAAAACGCACTGGTTAATAACGATCAATATAAGAAAATGTACCAGGAGTCCATTATTAATCCAGAAGGTTTCTGGAGAGAACACGGCAAACGTATTGATTGGATTAAACCTTATACCAAAATTAAGAAAACGTCTTTTGATGATCATAATCTTTCGATTAATTGGTTTTATGATGGCACGCTCAATGCCTCGGCCAATTGTTTAGATCGTCACCTTGAAGAACACGGCGATAAGCTTGCTATTATTTGGGAAGGCGATGACGCCAACGAACAACGCAAATTAACTTACGCAGAACTGCATACGCAAGTATGTAAGTTTGCCAATGCGCTACGTAGCCAAGGGGTTAATAAGGGCGATATCGTCACTATCTACATGCCTATGGTGCCTGAAGCTGCAGTCGCGATGCTCGCTTGTGCTCGCATTGGTGCTGTTCATTCAGTGGTATTTGGTGGCTTCTCACCAGACTCGATAGCGGCAAGGGTAATTGATGGAAAATCAAAAGTCTTAATTACCGCCGACGAAGGTGTTCGTGGTGGCCGTAAAATTCCTCTAAAACGCAGTATCGATGAAGCAATATCAAATCCTGATGTTACGTGCGTCGAAAAAGTCATTGTATTTAAGCGCACTGGTGGAGATGTAGATTGGGTTGAAGGCCGAGATGTTTGGTGGCATTCACTCATGGAAGTTGCCTCAGAATTTTGCCAACCAGCAGAGATGAACGCCGAAGATCCATTATTCTTGCTTTATACCTCAGGTTCTACAGGTAACCCTAAAGGTGTGCTGCATACTACCGGCGGTTATATGGTATATGCCTCGATGACACACGAATACGTGTTTGACTATAAAGCAGACGAAGTATATTGGTGTACAGCCGACGTAGGCTGGATTACGGGCCATTCGTATATGGTATATGGACCTTTTGCTAATGCCGCCACGGTATTAATTCATGAAGGCGTACCTAATCACCCTACTCCAGCTCGATTAGGTGAAATGATTGATCGACATAAGGTCAATATCCTGTATACCGCGCCAACCTTAATTCGCGCATTAATGGCTGAAGGTAAAGAACCTTTTAGTAGCTATAAAGGCGATTCATTGCGCATTATGGGTTCTGTGGGTGAACCGATAAACCCAGAAGCTTGGCGTTGGTACCATGAAGTGATTGGTCATGAGAACTGCCCTATCGTCGATACTTGGTGGCAAACTGAAACTGGTGGCATTCTGATTAGTCCATTACCTGGCGCAACTGATACCAAACCTGGCTCAGCGACTCGACCATTTTTTGGGGTACAGCCAGCACTGGTTGATAACATGGGTGATATTGTTGAAGGCACTGGTGAAGGTAACCTAGTTATCCTTGACTCGTGGCCAGGCCAAATGCGAACAGTTTACGGTGACCACGATAGATTTGCGCTGACGTATTTTAAAACATTCCGCGGTATGTATTTTACCGGTGATGGCGCGCGTCGTGATGAAGATGGCTATTATTGGATTACAGGCCGTGTCGATGATGTCATCAACGTTTCGGGACATCGCTTAGGTACTGCTGAAGTGGAAAGCGCTTTAGTGTCGCATGAGCTTGTTGCTGAAGCGGCCGTTGTGGGTTACCCCCATGACATTAAAGGCCAAGGCATTTATGCATACGTCACCCTAACTCGTGGCATTGAGCCAACAGAAGAGTTACGTCAAGAACTTCGTCAATGGGTTCGTAAAGAAATTGGTGCACTTGCAACCCCGGATCTTATCCAATGGGCAAGTGGTTTACCTAAAACGCGTTCAGGCAAAATTATGCGTCGATTCTTACGTAAAATTGCGGCTAATGAAGTCACTAACTTAGGTGATTCTTCTACTCTGGCAGATCCTGCAGTGATTGATACCTTGATTGAGTCTCGCTTAAACAAAACAGAGTAATAAAATCAACTTATGATGTTCTATCCACCCTGAGAAATCCTGACCAATTTCTCTTTTCGCCCCTCGATTGAGGGGCTTTTTTTATCTAATAATCAAGATTCATTGACGTTTTTATTTATCTGAAACCTTAGGCTGTGGGCCATAAGCAGTATCAATGGTGACATTATATGAATGGTCATTTAGAGTCATTTTATAGCTCGTTGATTGGCCCACTTTAATCGTTATGGCTTTGTCACCTAATAGATCCGCACCATCATTAGATTCATCACGTAAACTTATCAACAAATTAACCTTATTATCACTATTTGCTGTCGACACGATGGTCACGCCATAGTCTCCTTCGACACTAAGTGACACAGATTCATTTAATCCCATCACAATTTTTGAAGCCGATGCAGTAGCATCATCTGAATGCTTAACCGTTTCTTCAATAGATAAACCAATGACAAGACCTTCTTCGGCAACGGCGAGGTGGCTAACCATTAACAGAGCGGCTAACGATAAAAATTTCATAATGTGTTCTTCCTGATGGTGATAAATTTCATTTTTATTAGTATCAATATCATCTTATTTCAATAGATGAATCTACACCAACTGATATAAAAAAACAGCGCTTAACACGCAAAAAGTACCATCCCAGTGTATTTATCATCTTTAACCATGACCAATTGATTTATTTAACGCATTTAAAACATCATGGTCTATCAATCATTGGCTATGTTAAGCTTTGTATAAACCAAAATAACACTACTCGATAACGTGAAACATTCATCTACTCAACCCGGAAATATCACCTTACGCGACTATCAACAGCAATCAGTTGATGCGGCTATCGCTCATTTCAAGCACAGCCAACAATCAGCGGTGTTAGTGTTACCTACCGGTGCGGGAAAAAGTATTGTCATTGCCGAACTGGCCCGTATTGCTAATGGTAATGTACTGGTGCTAACTCATGTAAAGGAATTAGTCGCTCAAAATGCTGAAAAAGTGGGTTTACTCACCCAAGAGGCCAATATCTATTCAGCAGGATTAAATCAAAAAAAGGCTAATGGCAAAACCGTGGTAGCCAGTGTTCAATCGGCCGCTCGCGCCCTAGAAAAATTCACTCAAGCATTTTCATTAGTGATCATTGATGAATGTCATCGAGTCAGTAATGAGTCTACCAGTCAATATCAACAACTGCTCACGCACCTTAAAGCGCGTAATCCTGACATTAAACTGCTTGGGCTAACCGCCACGCCTTATCGTTTAGGTTTAGGCTGGATTTATCGGCACCATTATCATGGGAAAGTAGGTAATACTGATAAACCTGTATTCGAAAAATGCATTTTTGAACTCCCAATGCGACCATTAATCAAGAAAGGTTACCTAACCAAACCGACCATTTTTGACGGGTTGAGTGCGCAATATGATTTTAGTGAACTGGTGGCGCATGACAGTGGTGAATACCCACAAATGGAAATCGATTCTTTATTGCATCATCAGGGACGAGCAACCACTGCAATTATCAAGCAAGTAAAACAACTTGCCGAATGCCGAAAAGGTATTTTAATTTTTGCAGCTACGGTCAGACATGCCAATGAAATCATGACTCTGTTAGACAACGATGCCGCCTTAATTACCGCTCAAACGCCACATAACGAACGTGATGACATCATCCATCGCTTTAAAGCCCAGAGCCTCAAATACATTGTTAACGTTGCCGTATTAACCACAGGCTTCGATGCACCTCATGTCGACCTTATCGCAATTTTGCGCCCCACTGCATCGGTGAGCCTATTCCAACAAATGATTGGCCGAGGGTTACGTTTAGCTCCCAATAAAACAGATTGTTTAGTCATTGATTATGCCGCTAATGGTTACGACTTATTTTACCCAGAAGTCGGTCAAGCCAAACCCAATAGCAAATCAGTGCCAGTACAAGTGCATTGTCCTGTGTGTCAATTTGCTAATACTTTTTGGGGTCTAGTGGATGGCGATGGTGATATTGTTGAACATTATGGCAGACGCTGCCAAGGATTAATCAATGAGCAACAACAGTGTGATTTTAGATTTCGATCAAAATCATGCCCAGACTGTGGAGCGGAGAATGATATCGCGGCTCGCATTTGTCATAGCTGCCAATCGACCTTAATTGATCCCGATAAACGCCTAAAACAAGTACTTAATGCTCAGCATCATCATTTATTTAAATGTGAGCAAATGTTGTTGCACGATCAAGACAATAAGTTGCTTATTCAATACATTGACATTGAAGGTAATGATTTTAAGCAAACGTTTAACTTCGCGACACCAGCACAACGAAAAGCTTTTTATGCGGTATATGTTCTCAGTCATACCCGCACGCCAGGCATTCCCCATCCTCAATATAAAAAAGTCACTGATGTATTGGCGGATCAAACTCGATTCAGAAAACCCGATTTATTATTACTGAAAAAAAACAAACATCGTTGGGATTTAGTTGATTCATTTTTTGACTATCAAGGCAAATATAAAATCGATATGAGTTAAAACAAAATTAATTGCGTTGAATTATGATTTGAAAAGTACTTATGGTATAAATTGGCCATATCATTAAACAGGAGTCACCATGTTTGTAGTTATTTTTGGCCGCCCAGGTTGCCCATATTGTGTTCGAGCTGTTGAATTATCAGAAAAGTTAGCGGCGCAAAGTGAAGATTTTAAATTCAAATATATTGATATTCATGCCGAAGGCATCACTAAAGCGGATTTATCAAAAAGTGTGGGTAAAACGGTAGAAACTGTTCCACAAATCTTTGTTGATGAACAACCTATTGGTGGTTGCACCGAATTTGAAGCTTATGTTCGTCAAAACAACTTACTCAATTAAGTAAGCTTCTTAAATTTAAACTAAAAAGGCAACCGATCTGGTTGCCTTTTTGTTATCTGCTCAAATATTAAAGAGCATATTTCGCCGAAAACATAATCCGATTTAAGTCGCCATCAGAACCGTCTTCACGTTCATTTAAGGCATGCATAAACTCAACCCCAAATGTTAGTGGCTTTGAAGGTGAAAACAATAAGTTAACGTAACCAGAGTAAGCCTCTTTATTAACTGCACCACCGGTAAGCGCCACATCATTATCTGCGCTAAAACCTGAGAACGTCACACTAGAACGCCATTGCTCCGACCACCAGTGACGATATGACACAAAACCACCAAATGATTTAATCGCTTGAATTTCCCCATTGGTATCAAGCACGCCAGCGTTGGCATAATTTAGCGCCATATAACGACCTAACCCTTCCCCGTAAGTTGCAGTAAATTTGAAGTCATCTTTACCGACAGGAATAACACCCGCGAAACTGACACCATAACCTAGTTCTGATGTGTCATACGTTGTGGTACCAACAACTTGCTCTAGATCTAATTGCCTTACAATCGCCGCCACTGAAAATGCAGAACCACTGGCAGCACTAAAGTTATAGCGACCAACAAAATCAGGAACAACGCCACTGCCACTAGTAATTCGACCACCGCCGCTCAATGGCGTCACAGTTGTTTCAGGATTCTCAATTGAGAACTGCCAATTGCCACTGGTATAACGTAGTTGTGATTGTCTCACAAACGGTGTTCCATCAGCCGCACCGACAAAGTCTAGGTTTTCCGGTAAAGCACCAGGGTTTTGGAAAGTAGTCCACGTTTGCCCTACAGTCCAATTGTCATAACTTACAAATGCATGGCGAATACGTGGAGAGTAACTATTAGAAACTCGTTCATTACCATCTGTATGCGTCATAAAATCCAGTTCAATAAAACCAGTCAGTGTATGCCCTTCAACATCAGTAACAGTCTTAAAATTAAAACGTGATTCACGAGCTTGAAAGTCGACTACTTGCTTACCATTACCCGTCGTACCATAAATAGTGCCTGGCACATAAAACTGACGAGATAACGAACCTGAATCTGGCGCCCCATTGCCATAATCACTAAACATCACATCGGCTTTAATGTAACCACCAAAAGTCATATCTGTAGCAGCCTGAGCTCCCCCACTCATCGCCAATAACGCGCCTGCAACATAAAGACTGAGTTTTTGCTTTTTCATTATTATCTCCCTATTGATATTGTTCTAATCTTGAGCAATATGAGCCAATTAACAGTCATGTAACATTAGCAATAGGTCTATGAGACAAAAGTAGACAAGCAAAAACTAATAAATAGACTACTTCGAAAACAAGATGTTGTTTAATACAATGTAGATCTTGATGAGTTTGGACACTAAAGATTTATAAGAAATTAAACGCTAAATAAGCTGATAACAAAATACATCGACCAATTACGACCTGGATTGGTTTCGTATAGCATCTTAGGCTCGCTGGAATATAATCATCGAACGCTACTCAAATCTTGTAACGTAATAATAAGATATAACGTTGATAAAAGGGATTATTAGAGGACATAACTAAAGGAGTAAAATAGTGGGTGATGAAAGGTTCAAACATTGTAAACATGACTCAAAAGTCAACGGCAGCAGTTGATTTCACACAGAGTAACTGAGCTGACGATCCATCTTGATTTTGCAAAACCTAGTTATTATTGAAGTTAAAACAAACTATCGAGATTTAAACATCTGAAAATATACTGAGCTATTTTAGCCAATGATAAGTCTGGTATTCTGTGATGATTTAGAAATAATAGTGAGGGAATAACAGAGAAAGTGGTGGGTCGTGAAGGATTCGAACCTTCGACCAATTGGTTAAAAGCCAACTGCTGCTATTGATTTAACAAAGAGTCACTGAGCTAACGACCCATCTTGGTTTTGCAATAACCGCTATTCTTACTGGAACAAATCCAACGGTCGGCATTTAAAAGCCTTTAGAACTAATGGCTAGTTTTAGTCTATGAGAGATGTGGAATGGTTGGATTATCTGGAAGTCTGAATTGAGGGAATATAAAAAAAGTGGTGGGTCGTGAAGGATTCGAACCTTCGACCAATTGGTTAAAAGCCAACTGCTCTACCAACTGAGCTAAC
>NZ_JBEOPM010000017.1:0-125670 GCF_040310165.1 Shewanella sp. AC91-MNA-CIBAN-0169 | reverse complement strand
GGTCGTGAAGGATTCGAACCTTCGACCAATTGGTTAAAAGCCAACTGCTCTACCAACTGAGCTAACGACCCATCTTGGTTTTGCAAGAATTGATATTCTTACTGGAGTGAATGCCCCATTTTATAACATTTAAATTCTTTAACCACGATTTAAAAAGTGGTGGGTCGTGAAGGATTCGAACCTTCGACCAATTGGTTAAAAGCCAACTGCTCTACCAACTGAGCTAACGACCCATCTTGGTTTTGCAAGAACTTAAGGTTCTTACTGGAATGAAACAAACTGCCTATATTTCAAGTCTTGTTAAATTATCATCCCATTTTGTTGTTTGTTAATAACAACTCATATTACAGTAACTGTAGACTAAGTTATTATCACCTCAACACACCCCAGAAGGCTCTGCCGTTCTGAGGGCGCCTATAATACCTTTTTCAATTTCTCATGCAAGCCCAAATTTATAATTTCTTGTTGTTTGCATGAAAAACAGACTAAGAGGCTGTTTTTTGGCTTAATTAGCCTTTCAATGCTGATAATTGCTGTTGTGCAAGGCGTGCGGAGGCACTATCTGCGTACTCTTTTAATACTTTGTTATACAGTGCTCTTGCACCCGCAGAGTCATTTTCTTTTTCTGCAATCATGCCAAGCTTAACTAAACTATCGCCACGCTTATTTGAATCTGCAAATTTACTGACAACTGTACTAAAAGCTTGTTTCGCATCATTGTACTCACTTTTATTGTACAACAATTGGCCTAACCAATAGTTTGCATTAGCTGCATAATTAGATTCTGGGTATGTCGATATAAAACTACGAAAAGCAGGAATGGCTTCATCATACTTGCGTTCTTTAAGAACCAAGTTAACGGCGGCCTCATAGCTTCCTGTTTCACCTAACGTTGAACTGGCTGCGGCAACCGTAGTGGCATCAGCTTGAGCTGGCGCTGCTGGGGTTGATGACTTAGCAGTAAGATTAGCAATTTCCTCGTACAGCTGTCGTTGACGCTGTAACATCTGATTCATTTGATAATTTTGTTGCTCAGTAATGCCTCTTAAATCTAACACTTCATTTTGCAATGCATCCATACGACGTTGCATGTCGAATTCGCCTTGTTGCTTTGCTTTAATGATGCGTTCTAATCTTGAAATTCTGTCATCATTTGAACCACCAGATGCATCCGAAACCGGTGCTGGTGCAGCAAAAGCCGTGGCCGTTGTAAAGAACATCGCCGCAACTAATATGGCTAGTTTCATTTTTATCTCCTAAAAAAGGCCAACCGATAACGGTTGGCCTTACACTTCTTACGCTTTAGTAAACTAACACACCACGACGGTTTTTAGCAAAACCAGTATCGTTACGTGAATAATCTAATGGCTTTTCTTCGCCGTAGCTCACGATGCTCATTTGGCTAGGTTGCACACCCATACCTTGTAAATACTTAGCAACCGCTTTAGCACGACGTTCGCCTAGTGCGATGTTGTATTCTGGAGTACCACGTTCATCAGCATGACCTTCAATCAACACTCGAACATTTGGATGCTCAACTAAATAGTTACCATGAGCTTGAATGATCTCAGCATTTTCACTTTGAACTTCACTGCGATCAAAGTCGAAGTAAATGATATTTTGACGACGTAATTCTTGTTCTTTTAAACGCTGCTGTTCTGCAGAGCTCAGTACAGGAGCTACACCACCAGTTTCAATACCACCATTACCGTATTCACTACCAGTACCACTCATAGAACCGTTAGCGTCAGTTTCAGAGTCTGAAGTTGAGCTACAGGCACCCAGTGCCATAAGCGGAACTGCAACCAACATAGCTTTAAACAACTTATTCAGATCCATTTTAAATCCTTATCAATATCTATTTAGAGAAACGGAGACCATGCTGGTGACTTCACCTCGCCCTGGCCGACAGGCAATCTTGCTTTAAATCTGCCGTCCATAGAAACAGCAGCTAACACTTGTTTACCTTGATGGGTTGTACCGTAGATAACCATAGTGCCATTTGGAGCAACACTTGGTGATTCATCAAGTTGAGTTGATGAAAGCACCTGCATAAAGCGTGTTGCAAGATCCATTCTAGCAATATGGAATTTACCGTTAGTACGGTTTACAAAAATCATACTACGACCGTCTGGGCTAATTGAACCGCCTAGGTTCCATTCACCTTCAAAAGTCATACGCGAGACTTTATTTGTATCTAAACTTACGCGATATAACTGTGGTTTCCCACCACGTTCAGAGGTAAATAAAATTGATTTACCGTCTGGGAACCAAGAAGGTTCAGTATCGATTGCGTAATGCTCTGTAATACGTCGAGTTGCTTTAGTCGCAATATCGACGACATAAATTTCTGGTTGGCCATCTTTTGACAGTGTAACAGCTAATTTTTTCCCATCAGGAGAAAATGCTGGTGCACCATTAATACCGTCAAAACTACTCACTAATGTACGTGTTTGGCTGTAAATGTCTTGAACAAAGATTTCAGCTTTTCTATTTTCAAAACTCACATAAGCTAAACGACGACCATCAGGAGACCACGTTGGTGACATCAATGGCTCTGGTGAACGTAGTAACATTTGTTCATTGTAGCCATCGTAATCCGCAATCATTAGATGGTAAGGTGCTTTTTGACCTTGTTTAACCACAACATATGCGATACGGGTTAAAAATGCACCACGAATACCGGTGAGCTTTTCATACACAATATCACTGATACGGTGGCTGTACTGTCTAAATTGGTTTGCACTAATAACCGTTTCACGGCTTTCAAGTAATAACTCATTGTTATTCTGAGGCCCTTTACCCGCTTGAAGTTGTGCTTTGACTAAATCAATCAGCTCAAAACTCACTAAATATTGATCGGCGCCATATGGCTTAACCGTACCAACCACAAGCGCTTCCGCTTCTACATTAGCCCAATTTTGAGCAGTAAATCCATTTACAGACGAAATAGTTGATTGTGGCAATGCACGCACATCAAGTGTCTTAAATGTACCACTGCGAGACAAATCAGATGCTACCACATCAGAAATAGATGCAGGAGCTGGACCTTGACCTTGCCATACAAAAGGTACCACAGCAATGGGTCTTGCTGCATCAACCCCTTCTGTAATCACAATATCTAACGCTGCGCGAGCGGGTGTAGTTAACACTATTAATACCAGTGTTAGCCATTTAGCCAAATTATTCATGCGACTCCTTTTAACTCCATTCCATCATTAAATACGATTGATATTAATTAAATTCCGGTGAAACGGTTAAATTAATTTCTTTTAATTGCTGATAAACAGCCGGTTCAGGCGATACTGGTAACCGTCCCGCTTTATTTATCGACGCTTTGGCTGCTCGACAAACTACCTGATCACCATCTAACGTTTGGCTTGTTGTGACAAAACCATCTGACGCTAGACGAATAAAGACCCTGCAGCTTTTCCCACGCATTGACTCATCAACAACTAAATTTCGTTGAATAGTGGCAATAATCATGGCCTTATATTTATCAACTTCTGACAACACTTGCTTGTTACGTGTTTTAGAAAGTGAATCTTGTTCAGCAGCCATAGCCTCTGCCATTTCACGTTCTTGGCGCGCTTTAGTATCAGCTTCTGCTTTACGTTTACGCTCAGCATCTTCTTTACGTTTACGTTCGTCATCAGCACGTTGACGTTCTTCTTGAGCTTTTTTCGCAGCAGCCTCTTCTTGCTTACGTTTTTCAGCGGCTTTCTTAGCTGCGTCCTCAGAAGCTTTTTGCTCTTGTTCTTTTTGCTTGCGTACTACTTCAGCTTTATCTGCTCGCTCTTTTTCTAGCACTTGCTTTGCCTGAGCGGCTTTAGCGGCGTCATTAGCCTTTTGAGTTTCCTGCTCTTTTTGTTTACGCTGGATCTCTAAAGTTTTAATTTTTTCTTGCTCACGTTCACGCTCACGGCGAGCTTCCGATGCTTTACGTTCTAGTTCTGCTTGACGGGCTTTTTCTTGCTTAGCCACATCTTGCTTTTGTTTCTTTAATTGCTCAACTCTGTCATTCACTTTCTGTTGATCAATTACAATTGCTTGAACGGCAGGTGCACTTGCTGCTGCCGTTTGCATTTGCTTGGGCTTATCATCAAAACTAATGCCTAAAGCAAGAATGACGATAAATCCAATATGAATACCAGCAGAAATAGAAACTGGTACGGTTAAATCTGAATTTCCAGCCACCTATTTCTCCTTTGGTGAATCGGTCATTAGCCCTACGGCAGGCACACCAGCACCTTGCAAGCTAATCATTAATTGAATAACGCTTTCATAAGGTATCGTGCGGTCCGCTTTTACAACCACTGGCCTTAACGGTTCAAGTTGGATTAATGCTCCAACTTCAGTTGATACTTGCTCTAAGTCCATAACTTCAGAGTTAGAACTACTGCCGATATTCAAAAAATATTGTCCCTCTGCGTCAATCGATGCAACGATAGGAGGCTTACTATCAGGTGGCAACGACTCCGCATTACCTTGAGGCAATTCTACTTTGACTCCTTGCGATACAATAGGCGCTGTCACCATAAAAATAATCAACAACACCAACATCACGTCGATGTAAGGTACCACGTTGATTTCTGCAACTGGACGACGACGTTTACGCTGATACATTAAACAGCTTCCTTCTCGCTATACGCTTGACGTTGCAATATGTTGGAGAATTCTTCCATAAAGTTAGCATAACTCATTTCAATTTTATCAACTTGCGTTGTAAAACGGTTATAACCAATAACGGCAGGTATTGCAGCAAACAAGCCCATTGCAGTTGCAATCAATGCTTCTGCAATACCAGGTGCAACCATTGCCAATGTGGCATTTTCTACCGAGCCCAGTGCAATAAAGGAATTCATAATTCCCCATACCGTACCAAACAAGCCAATGTATGGACTGGTTGAACCAATCGTTGCCAATAACGGTAAATGGTTTTCAAGTTTCTCCATTTCGCGCGACAAACTCACTCGCATTGCTCGAGACGTTCCATCCATAACCGCTTCAGGAGCTTTACTGTTTACTTTGCTCAAACGAGTATATTCTTTGAAACCAGCCACAAACATCGATTCTAAACCAGAGATAGCACTACCACGCGCAATTAATTCTTTGTAAAGACGATTTAAATCAACACCAGACCAAAACGTTTCTTCAAAACGTAATGACTTAACTCTTGCAGAGCCTAATAATTTGTTGCGTTGAATGATCACTGCCCATGAGGCAATCGATAATGCCAACAAGGTCAGCATAACTAACTTTACCAACACACTGGCTTCTAAAAACAAACCAATAAATGAAATTTCAGCGTGCACTGTCAAACTCCTGAACAATATTTAGGGGAATAGCACGGGGACGCATACGTGATAAAGATATACACGCGACAACAACAGTCGCTTCACAATAGCAATCACCTTGATGATCAACTAGGCGCTGGTGAAATACCAACGACACTTTTTTTAATTCTATAACCTTGGATTCAACCACGAAATCCTGTTCAAATTTTGCAGCTTTACGAAAATCTAATTCTGCATGTTTGACGACAAAAGCAATATCTTCTGCCAACAGTTCAGCTTGGCGAACACCCATTGCTTTTAACCATTGCGTTCGGGCTCGTTCAAAAAATTTTAAGTAATTCGAATGGTACACAACACCGCCGGCATCGGTATCTTCGTAATAGATTGAAATAGGCCAAACAAACATAATCTGAACATCAATTTTTAGGTTGTAAAAGTTGGCTTACTATACCGAGTACCAACACGCTTGTGAATATTGTACCGAGGGAAAAGCAGACTTTATTTTGCTCAAAATGCGCTAAAACACACTAAAAACCTCAGGAACTGTAAGAGATGAAGCTTTATTAATGTGTTTACCCAAAAATTTAACAATTTATTAAACAAAACATGTCATATAAATAGAATTGTTCCTGGTAACAACAGCATACTTTTACGGCCTAAAACTCACAAAAAGACAATAATCAGGTAAAAGTAAACTGCGAATCCCCCTTACCATCGCACACTTTGCAAAATGTAAACGTGAATAAATGTTAAGCCGGTAAAATTCAGCAACCTCTTTTTAGCAAATACATTATCAATTGTTAAGTTAATAGCATTATCTTACTCGTCTTGATGACCATATGCTGTGTGTTAAACATCAAGAAGAGATAACCGTAAAATCCCACCTTAAATATGGATAGAATAATCATATCCATAGTGGTGTAGAGTAATATTTAACATATTAAAAGGAGTAAGCAGACTTTACAGCATGACGGGATATATACTATTTGTTAAATATTACTGTTGCCTAATTAACTAATCCGAATAGTTATGCATAAAATATAAGTAATAACCTAACAAAGCGCTATATAAGACGATTAGAGTATAAATAACATATCACTACAGCCACAAAGCATTAGCTTTACTAATGCTAACACTTAATTTTTCTAGTTTGTCAGATTAGTGTATACATTCTATTATTGCCTCGTTTTCAGGACACATCTGATTCAGATGTTGAAAACCAAGAACTCCAAACTGATGTAACCCAATACCTCAGTTATCCCTAGTTCTTATGCTTGACTTCCTTCCTTAAATTTGTTGATTGCAAATTATTTAGCCCACTTGGATTAAGTGGGTTTTTTTTACCTTTTTTTTAGCATCTTTATAAACCCAAATGAGAAGCTTTGCGAAAAAAATTGTAAATTCGAGCGCTACTGATAGGTTGAACCCTTTCAAATGATCACCACGCAAAATACTCTTACATTTTTTATTGATTAGGCTCTTAAAGGAACGATGGTTCATTTATAAAAGAGTATTGTCGATTTGGCTCAATTTAGTGTTACGAATGTTGAATAAATGCCGAGTAAAGCAGACTGATAAACACAGGGAGACTTTGGCTATTGTATCAATACTATTTATTAGAAAAATAGCTGACTCAAGTAAATTGATATCTCAATCATATCCAGTAATAAGGACTACTGCCCATGGCTGAGCAGTGAGTGATACATGAGTGGGTTTATATAGGCTTGGTTATTTTAATCACGACTCTGCGGTTCATCTTACGTTCTTCTGCAAGATCATTGCCTGTTACATGGCGTTTTTCACCATGACCCGATGTATGAATCCGATCTTTAGGAATACCACTAGCAATGAGAATATCTTTCACTGAGTCCGCACGTTTATCTGACACCTTTTGGTTAACCGAGCGTCCACCGTAACTGTCGGTGTAAGCATCAATCAGTACAAGCTCGACTTCAGGGTCATAAGACAAATAACGCTGTATTTTCTGTAATTGTTGGGTAGAAAAACGAGTCAGCTCTACCCCGCCTTCTTGGTAATTTAACACTGTAAAAGCAATATCATCAAAACTGTAAGGCAGTAAATTAGCCAAGCAGGCGCGAAATTCACGGTATTTACCGCCAAAATTAGCTGACGACAATCCCACGGCAATTTTAGCGTTTTGATTATACCAATCCGCATAATAAAACGTGGGCTCCATTCCTTGACTCAATTCATTCAACATCGACCAAGCGGCTTTTTTGGGTACTTCACCATTAAATTGCTTATTGTAAGTCAGTTGAGTGATTTCTTTAGAATTGTGTCCAGGACGCCAACTAGGGGCTCGACTAATTAATGTCGCGTTGGTCACCGAATCAGGTTTTAACCACATATCTAACGTAAAATGTAAATTTAGCTCTTTACCGGCATTACTGGTAAACACAGCACGCCCATAGTCAGGAATATCATGTTCAAGACGGCATTCTATCGGATTGTTCTCACCGATACGCCATGCTGAGTTTTCCAGTGACGCAACGTAGTGCCTCAAATCGGCATTAGCCGTTGAGCAAAGACACAAACTTGTGAGGACCATCAGTTTTCGCCACATAAAACCACCCTTTATACCCGATTACATTTGTTCTATCGGCCATAAAGTCAGTTCCTTTAGTAAACAATCATGTTTAATCGATGATAAAAACCACAATCAAACATGACACTGCGCTTGAGTTTGCGCATAATACTCGGCTTATATCATTTGCACCGATGAATGATAGCTATTGAGGATAAAAACTGTAATGACTGATATTTGCGACGCTAATAAGTTTAAACACCGATTTCGTGGTTATTTCCCTGTTGTTATCGATGTCGAAACTGCTGGGTTTAATGCTAATACCGATGCGTTGCTTGAAATTGCCGTCAGCTTACTAAAAATGAATAGTGATGGGATCATTGTACTTGATAGAACCCTTCATTTTCATATTGAGCCTTTTGAAGGCGCGAACTTAGAGCCTGCAGCTTTAGCTTTTAATGGTATAGACCCCACTAATCCACTTCGTGGTGCAGTAGACGAAAAAGTCGCTTTTTTAGAGATTTTTAAAGAAGTAAAAAAAGCCCAAAAAGCAGCAGATTGTCATCGCAGTATCATTGTCGCGCACAATGCCGCTTTTGATTTAGGTTTTGTTAACAAGGCTATTGAACGAAATGGTTTAAAACGTTCTCCTTTTCATCCTTTTGCGAGCTTTGATACCGCGACACTTGCAGGCCTGGCTATTGGACACACAGTATTAGCTAAAGCCTGTAAAATGGCAGGGATCGATTTCGACAACAATGAAGCCCATTCAGCATTATATGATACCGAACGTACCGCCGAACTATTTTGCCTTATAGTCAATCGATGGAAAGCATTGGGTGGTTGGCCATTAGCGGCTGTGGAAGATGATACCGACTCAGCAAGCGAATAATGAATACTCAGCCCTTTGATCTCATGCCAGCCATCTACACTCAGCTAGTGCGATAACAAAGTATTAATTTTATCCAATAAAAAAGCTGCCGAAGCAGCTTTTTTATTGTCTCTAACTTGCTAGATTATAGCTTGTCAGAATTATCTTTTAGATATGCAGCAACACCTTCAGTGCTTGCAGTCATACCTTTTTCGCCTTTTGACCAGCCCGCTGGACAAACTTCACCGTGCTCTTCATGGAACTGAAGTGCGTCAATCATACGGATCATTTCATCAACGTTACGGCCTAGTGGTAAATCGTTAACCACTTGGTGACGAACTTGGCCTTCTTTGTCTACTAAGAAAGAACCACGGAAAGCCACACCAGCTTCTGGATGCTCTACGTCGTATGCTTTACAAATTTCGTGCTTAACATCAGCAACTAGAGTGTACTTAACTTGGCCAATACCACCCTTGTCTACTGGAGTGTTACGCCATGCGTTATGAGTAAACTGTGAATCAATAGAAACACCAATCACTTCAACACCACGTTTAGTGAACTCTTCCATACGGTGATCAAAAGCAATTAGCTCTGATGGGCATACAAAAGTAAAATCGAGTGGGTAGAAGAAAATAACTGCAGGCTTACCTTTAATTGCGGTAGCAAGGTTAAATGTGTCAACAATTTCACCAGAACCAAGAACGGCTGCTGCGGTAAAATCTGGGGCTGGACGGCCTACTAATACGCTCATTATCTATCTCCATTTAATGGCTTAAACACTCAACAACGGTATATGCGTATCGCAAAATGATGATCCACCAAGCAATTACCCATACCGTTGGGACTTATATCAGTCGTATACCATACATCTAAATTAACGGACTTATAAGTCATTTCAGATGAAAGTTGGTTTACTTGCTGAAAAATAAAACATGATGACCCATTAAATAATAAGTTTCAAATATGACAAAATGATTTGATAACAAGATTTCACTCATCACTATCAACAACCACATGTTAAACAGCAAATAATTCTGAGCTAACTATCAGCAAAAAATACCTAAAAAAGCGATATGCGCTGGACAAATAGACACTAGACAGTCAAGAATAGCGGCCTCACTTACTTTTAAGAAAAATGATTATGAATGCGGTTGTTATCGCGGTTTGCTTAATGCTGTTTTTAAGCTTTATTCGAATTAACGTTGTGGTCTCACTAACCATCAGTGCTGTTGTCGCCGGTTTAGTCGGTGGATTAGATATTCATCAAACAATTGCAGCCTTTAATGATGGCCTAGGCGGCGGCGCTCAAATAGCCCTAAGCTACGCATTGCTTGGTGCATTTGCAGCAGCTTTGTCACATTCAGGCTTAACAACATTGATTTCTCATTCAATTATAAAGAAACTCGGTAAAGAACCTAATAGTAGTAATACTCAAGTTGTACGTTGGTTGTTATTGGTCACAATATTATTAATGGCGGTTTCATCACAAAATATTTTGCCTATTCACATCGCTTTCATACCCATTCTTATTCCACCATTACTGCATGTCATTTCAAAGCTACATATCGACCGCCGTCTTATAGCCTGTATTCTCACATTTGGCTTGGTCACCACGTACATGATTCTACCCATCGGTTTTGGCGGTATTTTCCTCAATGATATCCTGTTGGCAAATTTAAATACAAATGGGCTAAATGCAATCCGTGAACAAATTCCTAACGCAATGCTATTACCTGCTATGGGCATGGTTGTAGGTTTACTCACCGCAATATTTATTAGTTACCGCAAACCTAGACAATATATGATTGAAGAACCAGTGGTAAGCGACAATATTGAAACCACGATAAGTCGAAAAAGCCTAGTGATATCACTCTCAGCAATAGTGGTCACTTTAATCGTTCAATTACAAACTGATTCGATGATATTTGGTGCATTAAGTGGATTTATTATCTTTCGTTTTTCTGGAATCATTAAACACGAAGTAAGCAAAGACCTGTTTAATCAAGGTGTGCACATGATGGCCAGCATCGGCTTTATTATGATTGCAGCAGCAGGCTTTGCTGCAGTAGTTAAATCTACCGGGGAAGTTGGCACACTAGTGACCTCTCTAGGTGACATCATTGGTGACAACAAAGCGTTAGCCGCATTACTGATGCTTATTGTTGGATTATTGATCACCATGGGAATTGGCTCTTCGTTCTCAACCATTCCCATTATCGCCACTATTTACGTGCCTTTAGCGCTCAGTTTTGGTTTTTCTGTCGCAGCAACAATTGCGTTAGTGGGTACCGCTGCAGCGCTTGGTGACGCGGGTTCGCCAGCATCAGATTCGACACTAGGTCCCACAGCGGGTCTTAATGCCGATGGGCAACATGATCATATTCGCGACAGCGTGATCCCAACGTTTATTCACTATAATATTCCACTGCTTGTTTTTGGTTGGATTGCTGCGATGGTGCTTTAACATTCAACAGATAGCTACGGCTTATCAAGATAAAAATAAAAACGGGAGCCTCACTAAAGGCTCCCGTTTTTATGGTCTCGTACATGATATTAATCATATCGAGCCTGGGTATGTATAATCTCGGATAACGAACTATTTGGTACCGAATATCTTATCGCCCGCATCACCTAAACCTGGCAAGATATAACCTTGCTCGTTTAAGCAATCATCAATCGCAGCGGTATACAATTCAATATCAGGATGCGCGAGTTCAAGTGCTTTAATACCTTCTGGTGCAGCAACCAAAACCAACGCTTTAATTGAAGTACAACCACGTTTTTTCAGCAGGTCGATAGTCGCAATCATTGAACCGCCAGTCGCTAACATTGGGTCAACCACTAAAGCAATACGCTCTTCAACATTACTGACTATCTTTTCAAAGTAAGGTATAGGTTGTAGTGTTTCTTCATCACGATAAATACCCACTACAGAAATACGCGCACTAGGAAGATGCTCAAGAACGCCATCCATCATACCTAAACCCGCACGAAGAATAGGCACTACGGTCACTTTCTTACCTTTAAGTTGCTCAATAGTAACAGGGCCATTCCAACCTTCAATTGTCACCGTTTCAGTTTCAAAATCAGCGGTAGCTTCGTAGGTTAATAAACTGCCAACTTCAGTGGCAAGTTCACGAAATCGTTTGGTGCTGATATCAGCTTCACGCATCAAACCGACTTTATGACGTACCAGTGGATGCTTTACTTCAACGACTTTCATTTCTTTCTCCTAGATTTCTGACTATTTCAGGCAAATTTGACAAATGTTAGTCGATTTATCCTCTCTATAAAACATAAAGTTTCAAAATTGCAGTAAATCGTGACCTAAACCAATAAAAAATAGGCAATTCATCGTTTTCTTTATAGGATAAAGTAAAAACATGGCTTCCGACTAGCAGCACAAACTGGTAGAATATTGCCGCATAAAATTCCATAAAACGATGTACCCTAGAGGATCCTCCGTGACCACTCCTACCCCCCTAAGTTACAAAGACGCCGGCGTTGATATCGATGCAGGTAATGCGTTAGTAAACAACATTAAATCTGCGGTAAAACGCACTCGCCGTCCAGAAGTTATGGGCAATTTAGGTGGTTTTGGCGCATTATGCGAATTACCAACTAAATACAAACATCCAGTGCTTGTTTCGGGCACTGATGGTGTTGGCACTAAATTAAGATTAGCCATTGATTACAAAAAGCATGACACCGTCGGTGTTGATTTAGTTGCTATGTGTGTTAATGACCTGATTGTTTCTGGCGCTGAACCGCTTTTCTTCCTCGATTACTACGCGACTGGTAAGCTTGACGTTGAAACGGCAACCTCAGTTGTTAGCGGCATTGCAGAAGGTTGTTTCCAATCTGGTTGCGCATTAATCGGTGGCGAAACGGCAGAAATGCCTGGCATGTACGAAGGCGAAGATTACGATCTTGCCGGATTTTGTGTTGGTGTTGTTGAAAAAGCAGACATCATTGATGGTACCAAAGTCAAAGCGGGTGACTCGCTGATAGCGCTTGGTTCAAGTGGTCCTCATTCAAATGGTTACTCACTAATCCGCAAGGTATTAGAAGTCAGCAAAGCAGACCCTCAGCAAGATCTTGCTGGTAAGCCATTAATTGACCATTTATTAGAGCCTACCAGAATTTATGTTAAGCCTTTGTTGAAGCTGATTGAACAGTCAGACATTCACGCTATGGCGCACATTACCGGTGGTGGATTCTGGGAAAATATCCCACGAGTGCTTCCCGATGATTGTAAAGCTGTAATCAAGGGTGACTCTTGGCAATGGCCAGTGGTGTTCGATTGGATAATGACAAACGGTAACATAGCACAACACGAAATGTTCCTAACATTTAACTGTGGTGTGGGTATGGTTATTGCGCTGCCAACAGACAAAGTCGATGCTGCATTGGCATTATTAACAGCAGAAGGCGAAAATGCTTGGTTGATAGGTGAAATTGCTACGCGTCAAGGTGACGAAGAGCAAGTGGAGATCATCTAATGAGCCAAAGCTGTCGTGTTGTGGTACTGATTTCCGGTAATGGCAGTAATCTTCAAGCTATCATTGATGGCTGTGACGATAACCTAAAAGCTGACATTGTTGGTGTGATTAGTAACAAGCCGGATGCTTATGGGTTAATTCGCGCTCATCAAAGCGAGATTGATACCAGTTGCGTTATTCCTTATACCAATGAAGTACGCAGTGATTATGATGCGCGTTTATTGAAATCAATTGAAAAATACCAACCGGATCTGATTATTCTTGCAGGTTTTATGCGTATTTTGACAGATGATTTTGTAAGTCACTTCCTTGGAAAGATGATTAATATTCATCCATCATTATTACCTAAGTATACCGGGCTTCACACGCATCAACGGGCTATTGATGCCGGCGATAAAAAGCATGGCGCTAGTGTGCATTTTGTTATTCCAGAGCTCGATGCCGGACCGGTAATATTACAAGCTAAAGTCCCTATTTACCCTGAAGATAATGCTGAAGTATTAGCTGAGCGTGTTCATGAACAAGAACATGCCATTTATCCTCTTGTAGTAAAATGGTTCAGCTTAGGTCGTTTAGCGATGGCTGATGGTAAAGCTTACTTAGATGGCGAGTTAATTGGTCCATCTGGTTACGCACCAGATTAATATCGATTAATATCGATTACTAAGTTACTAAGTTACTAAGTTACTCAGTCTTTATGTTAAAAACAAAAAACCTCGCTAATTCGCGAGGTTTTTTTATGCTATAAACATTGTCGATATACAGTGCTAACGTACCGGTAATGTCATGTCTGCAAACATTTCATCAATCAGTTGTTGATCACGAAGCGCGACCGCTTTTTCTACCACATCTCGGGTTAAATGCGGTGCAAAATGTCGCATAAAGTCATACATGTAACTGCGTAAAAAGCTACCACGTCTAAAACCAATTTTGGTTGTACTATGAGCAAACAAATGACTCGCATCAATCGCGACTAGATCTTTATCTACTGCTGGATCGATAGCCATTGAAGCAATAACCCCTACCCCTAACCCTAAACGTACGTATGTTTTAAGTACATCAGCACTGGTTGCACTAAACACCACCCGAGGATCAAGATCCGCATGCTTAAAAGACTTTTCAATTTCAGAGGCTTTATCAAAACCAAACACATAAGTCACCAGCGGAAATTTGGCTAAATCTTCAATACTAATTTTTGTCGATTGAGTCGCGAATGGATGGTCACGAGTCACAACAATTGATCGATTCCAATGATAACAAGGCAGCATAATTAAATCGGTATACAAGTGCATTGCTTCAGTAGCAATGGCAAAATCAGCATCACCTCTAGCCGCTTGTTCACTAATTTGTGATGGCGTACCTTGATGCATATGCAAATTCACTTTCGGATATCGTTTAATAAACTCTTTAATAATTTGTGGCAGAGCATATCGAGCCTGAGTATCAGTGGTGGTAATATTTAAATCACCCTGATTAGGCTGAGTATATTCTTCAGATACCTTTTTAATGCTATCGACCTTGCCAAGTATATCATTTGCAATATCAATAACTTGCTGACCAGCTGGAGTCACGTGAGTCAAGTGCTTACCACTTCGACCAAATATTTGAATACCTAATTCATCTTCTAGCATTCTAACTTGCTTACTAATGCCGGGTTGTGAGGTATAGAGGTTCTCAGCCGTTGATGACACATTTAGGTTATGTTTAACAACCTCTGCAATATATCTAAGTTGTTGCAGCTTCATGGTTTTATCCTTTATTTAACCAGCACTCATCAGCAAAATATGCAAATAAGAACAAATCGATCTATGTTTCACATGGCAAGAACAGTTGTTCAACTATAATAAAACGTTATATGACAATTGAAATGTAATACAAATAGGAATAACGAGCAAGTAAAAATCACCTGCAATTTAATTGACTTAGCTTTTGATAAACATCCTTACTCAAATGTTTAATGATTTATCAACAAAACGACTTATTATTCAACGACAGCCGCGGTAACATACGCTAAGATATAGAATCATTTTGATGCAGTTTTATTGCAACAATTTATTCCAGCATCAAAATAACTTTTAGCCATTGTCGTTTGGCTATATTTACCATGAGATATGAAAGATAAAATGGAACCTTTATGTCCTTAATTTTGGTATTAATTCTTATTGGTGCACTCTTATTGCTGATTATCGGCTTTAGTATTGTCCAACAACAAAAAGAGCGTGCTGAAGCTGAACGTCGAGTAGAAGTATCTCGCCAACGCGCCATTATAGATGAAACCGATGCAGTATTATCCAACACAGGTATGACCCCGTCTTCTAGCCACATTATGTTAGTACTCTATCGCCGCATTCAAGATGCTTTAGAACAATCTGTTATCCATGCATCAGGCCAATTAAAATCGGATTATGAGCGTCGCCTAGCTGACATTAAAATGCAAATAGCCACAGTATCGAATTCACCAAGCCAAGTCCCTGCAATTGAGAATTTTCGTTTACCTGATAATGATAGACAAGTTTTAGAATTAGTAAAAACACTGAAGAAACTTAAAGCTATTTTACGTGCAGAACATAATAAGGGAAAAGTTGATCCGTCTATTTTTGCTGAAGAAGAAATGCGTATCGACAATCTGCAATTAAGGATTAATGTTGATTCTATGATTAGCCGCGCTCGTGCAGCATGCTTTATGAAGCAGTACGGTTCCAGTAAACAAATGGTCACAAAAGCATTAAACACGTTGCACACTATTAAAGCGCAAACGCCAAATGATCCTTTTATTGCTCGTAAAGTCGATGAAGCTAAGCAGTTACTCGATGAAATAATGGGCGCTCAAAAACACAGTGAACCGAGTGCTCCAAAACCGAAAAAAGAAGGCGATGATCTTGATATGCTGTTTCAACCGAAAAAGAAATGGTAATTATCTTTATCTTCGCTAACTAAAAAACCAGGTCTCCTTAGGAGGCTTGGTTTTTTTATACGCAAAATCTATTTAATATAAAAACTACGTTATTTTTTAACCACACATAAAAAATGTAGTAATACAGTGAGTTAGTAAAATAACTTACGTTCGTCAACACAGTTGTCCACAGAATCTGTGGATAACTGTGTGAGACATTCCTTATCACTATGTTTATTAGCAATAATAAATCGGTATGAACAAACCACTCTCTATCGTTATTTCTATACAAGTCTTGTGCGTTGATACAATTAACTTATGACATGTCATTTTGATTGCGTCAAGCCATTAACTACAAAAGTATCCTCATTTGTAGTTAATCGAACAAATAATAGCTTATCAGTAAACTGAAATGAACCATTGATACTTTCAATATATTACAAAATATGAGCATATAAGGCTTTACGCTACAATTATTGATAATGATATTATTTAAATCGAGCCTATCCTTGTAAGCTATAGCATAAATCGAGATACTAGATAAAAATTATAATATCAGCAGTAAAAAAGCCTTATGTTAAAAATGACTTCCATTAAAATATTCTCTGTATTTCTACTGTTCATTCTCACTGCTTGCGGACAATCAGATGAATTTGGTCAACCTCAACTCACACCAGAACAAGTTTCTTTGGGTTTCTTCGAAGCTATTTATGTCGATCGTGATGTAGAGAAAGCTAAAAAGTTTGTGGCACCTGATATACAGGATGTTATGGATCATTATCATATAGCATCAGCGGTGCAACGACACGTATTAGGCTTATCCATGAAGCAAGTGACGATGTCTATTGATGAAATTGATATCGATTTTTTCCGAAAATTTACCGATGACGTGACTGTAATCGTTAAAATGCAAGGATTAAAAGGTGGAAGACAATGGATTGATGATCGAACCATTCGTCTGCATAAACAAGGCAATACCTGGATTATTGTTGAGATACTACCCGAAAAAGGTCGTATTGAAGGTTAGTATTGAGTCAAAACAGATTACCAAAATTAGCTAATTTTAGTGTTTAATCATGATGGGAGATCAAAAACAATTATCGTTCATTTCAGATACTCACCACTATGCGATATGTTTAAGCATTATAAATAATTGATAAAATAAACAATGAGCAATAACCAATAAAAATAGCAGCCTAGGCTGCTATTTTTATTTTTTGTCGGAGTATTTAATGCATCAACTGAGTTGCCAAAGCATTAATAAGCTCGTTCAATCGTCTTATTCTTCGTTAGAAGGTAAAGACTCTAACACGTCATCTTTCACTTGATAGTAAGCGTTTTCGTATTCATGAACTTCCATAATAACTCCAATCTTTTAGGTCGTTTTGTAGGTGTAGGCCTGTCTTTTTATAAACAACAACACGATATTGAATCCTTAATACTGACGACATCGTGTTAATGCTGGGGGGATGACATTTGCCTTACAGAGAGAAGAGTACCAATCACTTTCTTCTTGGCGCTGAGTATATCAATAGTCAGATCACTTTCAAACCACAATTACGAAAAACTTTCAGTTCTGTTTTGCGGATAGTCTAAATGTGACTTAAAATTGAGATTTTGCACTAAAAAAACAGAAAGTCTTTCAGAAATTGAGACGTAATCGACGTGACAACATACTAGCGCATTGCGATACAAGTCGACGGTTCCATTGCTGCTGTTAAGGCTAAATACCTATTACTATGCCCCTATAACGGCAACTCAAACTCTATAGTTCTGATTATTTATTGAAAGAATAATGCCCTTTAAAGATGAGGCCACAACATAATGAAATACTGGAGTGCCTCACTCAAAAATAACGCCCTGCACTCAGCCTGCACTATCAAAGCATTTAACGAATATGGCTAAGCTTTTGGTTTAGAATTAATCGTTAAAGCGGATTAGTTGCCAGGAAATGACAGGTCTTACAGGCATCACTAGAAATTGAATCAATTTGGGATAATAAAAAACCGACATCACCTAAGTGATATCGGTTTTATTCGCATCGTCATGCGATGGAGCAACGCATCAAGGTTACACTTGACTGATGGAATTCAATACTCGCTTTTCTGAAATAGGATAAGCGGTACCTAATACCTGAGCAAAACAAGATACCCGGTACTCTTCTATCATCCAGCGAGCTTCAATGAGTGCCTCTGGGACCGGTTGTGAACGTGGCACTTTGGCTAATTGAGCCGTTAACGCCTCTTGTACTTTTGCAATACTGTGCATGTGTAATCGATCACGTGTTGGGTCAACAGGTAGCTTATCGAGTCTATTTTCAATGGCTTTTAAATAACGAACAACATCCGTTAATCGTTGCCAGCCACAGTCTTCGACAAATCCTTTATACACAAGGCTATCAAGCTGAGTTTGAATATCACTCATTGCAAATGCAATATCTAAGCTAATTTTGCCCTTTAGACGTTTTTTAATACGTTGATAAATTGTCAAAATTTGCTCTACATTGAGCGCAATGCTCTCTGCTGTTGGGTTAAGCTCTTGGCGAACCCACTCTTTTGCTTGCTCGAACTGCTGCTCATTGCGAATGTCTAGTTGCTTTTGATCTAACAACTGCTGTACCGCTGCATTAATAATATCTTCGATTAATATCTGCACTTGTCCAAATGGATTAAAGTACATTGCTAGCTTTGCTTTATTAGGCAAAGCTTGTTGCAAATGTTTCACTGGCGAAGGAATGTTTATCAACAGTAATCGGCGTAAGCCTACTCGATGATGACGCTTTGCTTCATGTTCATCATCAAATAACTTAATCGCCACATCGGTTTTATTATCAATCAATGCCGGATATGCTTTAACTTCGTAATTACCTTTGCGCTGCTGATATTGAGCGGGTAAATCACCAAATGACCATGTGGTTATTGCCTCTTGCTCAATGCCTTTGTCAGCTACTTTACGTATTGCTTTAGCCACAACACCTTGCAGTTGGCCTTTTAATAGCTCTAAATCACGACCTTGGGCAACTAAACGACCATGGTCATCCTCAATCTTAAAGTTCATCTTAAGATGTTCTGTCAGTTGAGTTACATCAAAGTCGTCAGCAGAAATGCGTACACCGCTCATGCGCAGTAACTGTTTACACATGGTATCAAGCATCGATAACTCAAACGGCTTCATCGCTTGATAACATGCCCGAGCATAATCTGGGGCGGGAACAAAATTACGACGCAAATTTTTAGGCAAAGATTTAATCAGTGCAATCAACTTTTCTTGTCGTAACCCAGGCACTAGCCAATCAAAGTCACTGTCATCAATTTGATTAATCAGTGCAACAGGAATATGCACTGACACGCCGTCATCAATACTACCCGGTTCAAAATGATAACTGACAGTCAAGCCGAGATTACCTTTATGCCATATTTCTGGAAAATCGAGCGCAGATATATGGTCGGCACTACGCTGCATTAATAAGGCTTGGCTGTAATCGAGCAAGTCTGGCGTTTGTTGACGCGCTTTTTTCCACCAGGCAAAAAATAGTGGCCCATTATAAATGCCAACGGGTATTAGTGGTTCGTAAAAATCCACCAACACTTGCTCATCGACCAAAATATCTCGCCGGCGAGATTTATGTTCTAGCGACTCTATGTCATTAAGCAATTTTTGATTATTAACAAAAAACGTTTCTTTCGTCTGTAACTGCCCTTCGGCTAAAGCACTACGCACAAAAATCTCTCGAGCTTCTATAGGGTCAATCGGCCCATATTGTACTCGACGGCGATTGACTATGGTCAAGCCATAAAGAACTTGGTTCTCAAGTGCTATAACGCTTGCCGCTTTGGCTTCAAAATGCGGTTCTAGATAATTCTTTTTCACTAAATGTGAGGCGAGTGATTCTAACCATTCAGGGTCTATTTTGGCACAACAACGCGCAAATAAACGTGAGGTTTCAGTCAGCTCAGCAGCCATTATCCACTTAGGACCTTTTTTCGCTAAAGGCGATCCTGGAAACACAAAGAATTTACGGTTACGCGCCCCTAGATACTCGTTGTTCTCGCCTTTAAAACCAACATGGCTTAACAAACCTGATAATAATGCTCGATGTAACTGTTCATAACTGGCTGCACTGTCATTGATACGCCATTTCAATTCATGAACAGCTTGTTTCACTTGAGTGTATAAATCTTGCCATTCACGTACGCGTAAATAGGCGAGATATTCGTCACGACATTGTTTTCTAAACTGACTGGCTGATAGCTCATGCTTTTGATCTTTTACGTGATCCCATAACTTCACCCAACTGGCAAAGTCTGAATCTTTATCAGCATAACGGCGATGACACTCGTCTGCTGCTTGTTTCTTTTCTGCGGGACGTTCACGCGGATCTTGAATCGACAAACCTGCAGTAATCACTAATGCTTCGTGTAAACAACCCAATTTGTTCGCTTCAATGACCATTCGGGCTAAACGCGGATCGAGTGGGATTTTAGCTAAATCTTTGCCTAATGGCGTTAACACTAGGTCATTACCAGACTTTTTAACCGCTTGTAATTCTTCAAGCAATAAAAAACCGTCTCGAATGTGTTTTTGATCCGGTGGTTGAATAAATGGAAATCCGCCAATGTCACCTAATCCAATCGCCAACATGTGCAAAATCACTGAAGCAAGATTGGTTCGTAATATTTCAGGATCAGTAAATTCAGGGCGCTGAATAAAATCCATTTCATCGTAAAGTCGAATACAAATACCTGGGCCTACACGACCACAACGTCCTTGACGTTGATTGGCGCTGGCTTGCGATATGGGTTCTATCGGTAAACGTTGTACTTTCGTACGGTAACTATAACGGCTTATGCGTGCGGTACCAGGGTCGATAACATAACGGATCCCAGGCACGGTTAATGACGTTTCGGCAACGTTGGTGGCTAATACGATACGGCGGCCAATGTGGCTTTTAAAGACTTTAGATTGTTCACCGTAAGAAAGGCGCGCATATAGTGGTAAAACTTCAGTATCGCGATATTGCTGTTTATTGAGTAAATCAGCGGTATCGCGAATTTCACGCTCACCATTCATAAATATCAATATGTCGCCAGGACCCGCGGCCATTAACTCTTCTACGGCGGCAAAAATGCCATCACTGACATCTAAATCAGCATCAGTGTCGCGCACTAAAGGACGATAACGCGTTTCAACTTCAAAAGTACGCCCAGACACTTCAATAACAGGTGCATTATTAAAGTGTTTTGAAAAACGATCTACATCTATGGTAGCCGAAGTAATAATGACTTTTAAGTCAGGACGTTTTTTTAGTACCTGCTTCAGATATCCCAATATAAAATCAATGTTTAAGCTGCGTTCATGCGCTTCATCAATAATAATCGCATCGTACTGGTTTAAAAATCGGTCCGAGGTGAGTTCGGCGAGCAAAATGCCATCGGTCATCAGTTTAATATAACTGTTGTCACTCATGGCATCAGCAAAACGAACTTTAAAGCCAACAACTTCACCTAATGGGCTGTTAAGTTCATCAGCAATACGATTCGCGACACTTCGTGCAGCAAGACGACGAGGTTGGGTATGGCCAATTAAGCCTCGAGTTCCTAACCCCAATTCAAGACAGATTTTAGGTAACTGGGTTGTTTTACCAGATCCTGTCTCCCCCGCCACAATCACCACTTGATTATTGGCAATAGCAGAAGCAATATCGTCACGTTTTTGCGACACAGGAAGTTCATCTGGATAACTAATAATAGGTCTAGACTGCAAGCGCTGCTGCGCTTTTTGATAGGCTTGCTGCGCAGCTTCCGTTAACTGCGCTAACGTTTGGGATTTTTTTTCAGACTCGGCTTCTTTATTGACACGATACAAACGACGACGAATTTTAGCAGCATCGGTTTGATAACAAAGATTGAGATACGCCTTAGATAGCGGGTGAAGGTCCGAATTCAAATCTGATTCCCTTGCTTACATCAAAAAAAGCGATCCTAGCAAGGAAAACAGCAGAATGGTATTGATTTTAACGATTGTTAAGCTGGAGATAAGTAACACTGTTGCATATAAATATTCATCGCCTTAAGCACATTGGTCCGATTAATGGTTCCAATGACTTTTCCGGCACTCAATACAGGATAAATTTTTGGTTTAGAGCCTAACATTTGTTCAGCTAATTCCAATATACTTTCATCGGGAGTAACTGATAATACAGGGCTTTTCATACAATCTGCCACTGTGCTGGTCATATCACAGTGGTAGCTACTTTTTAACATCACTGACAAGCAATCTTGTTGGGATAAGAACCCCACTAACTTTCCAACACTATCCACAACTGGCGCGCCGCTCTTATTACTTTCGAGTAGTTTCTCAACCGCTATTGCCAGTGACATATCTGCGGTTAACAGTATCGGACGTCTATCCATGTGATCTTTAATTTTGATTGAATCCATATTGCCCCCTAAATGCACGCTAATTGACTACGTGCTTAATAAATCTCGTCAATCAATTCAAAATGAATCAACATTCAAGTACTGACTTAATTTAAGTTTAGTCAATAATGGCTCAGTGGATAGAAAATAAAACCGATTGTTTTAATCGGTCTTATTCATCACAGCTAGGACTTACTTGTCACGCCAGATCATGACTGTGGCAGCTTGGCCTTTGCTTCGAGTTGCACGATACATACCTTCGGTATTAAATGGCGTTGCGATATTGCCACGCTGATCAATTGCTATCACGCCTCCAGTTCCACCAGCTGATATTAAACATTGATTAATGACTTCATCAGCCGCTTGAATAATCGATACTTGTTGGTATTTAACTCTAGCGCATATGTCACCCGCCACTTGATAACGGATAAAATACTCACCGTGCCCTGTTGCAGATACCGCACAGACACCATTTTCAGCATACGTTCCGGCGCCAATGACCGGAGAATCACCAATACGGCCAAAACGTTTTGCTGTCATGCCGCCAGTTGATGTCCCTGCAGCAAGGTTACCTTGCTTATCAAGTGCAACAGCACCCACGGTGCCGTATTTATAATTGGCTTTTAACTGTTCTACTGACGCCTGATAATCTCCGCCATTATTTTGCTCGGCTTCAATGATACTCGCCTTAGCATCAAGCAACTGTGCATAACGATGTGGGGTATCAAAATGACTGTTAGGCACTAAACTAAATTGTTGGGTTAGCGCAAATTCTTCCGCCCCTTGTCCATAAAGCATCACATGGGGTGATTTTTCCATCACCTTTCTTGCTAAATCAATCGGGTTTTTAATATGTTTAACCCCAGCGACGGCACCTGCATTCATAGTGTTACCATCCATAACTGAGGCATCAAGTTCATGGCCACCATCAAAAGTATAAACAGCGCCAACCCCTGCATTAAATAATGGGCTATTTTCTAACACATTTATCGCAGATTGAACCGCATCGAGGCTGTCGCCGCCTTTATCTAACACTTTATATCCGGCATCAACTGCCTGTTTAAGTTTGTCGCGAATGGCTTTCTCTTGCTCAGGGCTTAGACTGGCTGCTGAAATAGTGCCGGCGCCACCATGGATTGCTATAGTAAAAGGTGTATCGTCTTTAGCAAAACTGCTATTGGACGTTAAGCTTAAACATAGCGTAATCGTTAAATATAATTTATTCATGTTAGAAAAATCCTTGAAGGTGGTTTATCTTTGTAACCATTTCTGTTTGTAATTTCAATCATATCCTTGCGACTTTTATACTTTGTAGCGACAATGGTCATCATCATCAATTTTGGAAAAGTTAGCTTAACTTGTCGACAAAACGCCTTAAAATTAGCCAATTCCTATTGCTTTCGTTGACATTACTGATGTCAGGCTTGGTGCTGGCCGACGAAAATTGGTTAACGATTAACGTTACCGGCGTGCCGAAAAAAATTGAAAAGAACATTTTTGCTCATTTAGGCACATTGCCAGATAACGATGTTCAGCGCCGAGCATTTTTATTTACCGTTGACGATAACACCCATGATGCCCTTGAATCCATGGGCTATTACCATGCAATTTTAGATATTGATGTTAAAGAGAATGATAAAGGCCCTTGGGAGTTAAGCCTCAATATAACCCCAGGCGAACCGGTCATTATTCAATGGGTGGATATTAATTTTCAAGGTGACATGCTCCAAGATAATACTTTTTCGCTGTGGCTTAATAGCTTGAAAATAAAACCTGGTGATACCTTAAACCACGGTGTATATGATTCGATAAAATCACAGTTAATCACGTTAGCGCTGGCAAGAGGATATTTTGATGGTCAATACACCAAATCAGAAATCAACATTAATCGTGACTTAAATACCGCCCAAATTAACCTACAGTTTAATTCTGGTAAACGCTATTTATTTGGTGATGTTCACTTTGAAGGCAGTACTCTCAATGATGACGTTGTTGAATCATTGATTCCTTTTGATGCTGATGCGCCTTACGCCACACAGCTATTAACTGAGTTTAATCGTAATTTATTAGATACTGGTTATTTTAGTAATATCAAAGTATTGCCACAGCTAAACAAAATAGATACTGGGGTAGTTCCGATTAAAGTTGAGCTAAGCCCTCGACCTAGCCATCTTATTGAAGTGGGTTTAGGTGCTGATATAGGTAATAGTACAGAAAACAGTGTTGATCCTCGTGTGCGAGTCACCTGGCGCACGCCGCAAATCAATCGCTATGGCCATTATCAAGAAACCAGTGCTGAATGGTCACCTGAGCGACCTAAGATTTTAACCACTTATACTATTCCGTTAACTCACCCCTTAGATGATCAACTGAAAATAAAACTCGGATTATTACGCGACACCTATGGTGTCACCCAAGATTACGACGCTGATAAACGCCAATTTAATAATACCGGGCAATTAGAGTCTAAAAAGTATCTCGTTGGCTTAACGCGTCAAAGGCGATCTAAAAGTAATTGGTTACATGGATATTCAATTGAATCCGTTAGAGAGTTTTATAATCAACTCGATACAGATTACGATCCACGTTTTTATTTGTTGGGTTTCAATCTCACCAAAACAGTTCGTGGTGACAACACGCTCGATCCCAAATCTGGGTATCGTCAAACTTACAGTGTTGAATACGCCGACCCGTCCTTAGGCTCCACCATCCGCCTAGCACGTTTACAAGCCCGATTTAAATGGGTAGATACTATATTCGATAAACATCGTTTTGTTGCTCGAGTCGATTTAGGAGCTAATATTGCTGACAAAAACGATATGGCTAATATACCGCCATCGTTACGATATTTTGCCGGTGGCGATCAAAGCATACGAGGTTACAGTTACCAAGAATTAGGTCCCTACATTGACTACACCAACAGTGAAGGCGGCTTATCTCGACAGGTTGTCGGTGGGCGCTACTTAGCGATTGGCAGTATTGAATATCAATATTATCTAACCCCGACATGGCGAGTTGCCACCTTTGTCGATGCTGGTAATGCTTTTGATACACAACAGTTTGAACCGGTAGTATCGGTTGGTGGAGGATTACACTGGATATCACCTATTGGCCCGATTCGAATGGACCTAGGTTTTGGCTTAAAAGAAACCGAGACAGTTGCACGTTCATATCGTTTCCATTTAACCATGGGAACTGACTTATGATAGATAAACATACTGAACAAAGTACTTTGCAACATAATGAGCAAAACGCTCAGTCAGAAGAATCACTCAAGCCAAGTAATAAAAAAGCACCTAAATCAACCCGTCTATCTGCAAAAATTTGGCGCAGTATTAAGCTATCTACCCGAATACTGATTTATGTCCCTTTGGTATTATTGATGCTGTTTGCCATCATCATGGGCACCCCATTTGGCAGTAAAATGGGGGTGATGTTCGTTAATCAATTTGTCAGTGATATCGATGTTGAATATGCTTCAGGCACCTTAAATGATGATATCACGTTGCATCACTTGTCATGGTCAATGCCAGGGATTAGCGTCGAAGCTGATGATTTAACTTTAGAATGGGTGCCAACATGTCTGATTAACAAACAGCTTTGTGTCACAAATCTGCTGGCATCAAGTATTGATGTGAACATTATCAGTGATGATATTCCTGTAACCAAAAATACCGTTGAAACGGGGGATATCGTCGATCCCTTTACCGAGCTTAAATTACCGATTAGTATTAATCTCAGCCACGCCCAATTGGCCAATATTAATGTAGATGTGAATGGTATGACTTTTTATGCCGACAATTTAACGACTCAAGCTATCTGGAATAACGCTGGCCTTGTGGTTGAATCACTCACCAGCCAAGGGCTAATCGTCAACATCCCAGATGCAACATCAACAAGCCAAACACGTTCTCAGCCAAATAATAAAGCAACAAACCAAACCGCCGCGCCCAATGAAACTTCATGGCCATTGGCTAACTTACCACAGGTGTTTATGCCTTTTCCTGTCAATGTGAGACAGTTTAATGCCACCGACAGTCAGCTCATTATCGGCCAGCGCAACGACCATTTTAGCCATATCGCATTAGCTGCCAGTTTTCGTCAATTTCAGCTTGGGATAACCCAACTAGACATTCAACATGATGACGGTGATGTGAGTGTTATCGGTGATATTAGCTTACACGATCATTATCCACTGACATTAAAACTA
The DNA here is from genome assembly GCF_040310165.1 of Shewanella sp. AC91-MNA-CIBAN-0169. Taxonomy (NCBI): domain Bacteria; kingdom Pseudomonadati; phylum Pseudomonadota; class Gammaproteobacteria; order Alteromonadales; family Shewanellaceae; genus Shewanella; species Shewanella sp. AC91-MNA-CIBAN-0169. The sequence continues at coordinate 98,933 of NZ_JBEOPM010000017.1, read as the reverse complement.
CTAGCCAATGTCGAAAACCTGCCTGAGTTGCCAGGGCTTCAACAGCAACAACTCCGTGTTGATCTTACCCAAGACTTAAGCCAATTAAATATCAACGCCATCGCTAAAGGCGATAGCCATTTCAATCTTGCAGCAGACATTAATCTCACCACGCCGGCGCTTGAATACCAAGTAACACTGACCGATGCCGCTTTGCAATGGCCGTTAAAAAATCCGCTATACACCAGTAATATTAGTCACTTTACCAGTAAAGGTAATATAAAAGACCAAGTGGCACAGTTTGAAGGGCAACTGACAACACCTTACCACCCTACTTTGACGGTTATTGCAGATGTTGTTAACAACAATCAAAAGTTGACCATCAATACACTCAATTTACAGTCAATCGCTGGCAACCTAGATCTAACTGGACAGCTATCATATAAAGATGACATAACCTGGCAAGCCAATGTGCTTACCAACGACATTCAGTTGCAATATATTGATTATATTAATCAGCAAAATCCGATCAAAAGTAAATTCAGTGGCCATTTTAATAGCACGGGCAGCATTGCCGATAAGCAGTGGCAAATGGCCATTCAAGACGCCGATTTAACCGGTCGATTAAATGGATACCCGTTGAACTTGCAAGGCGATATTTCATTAAATCAAGATTTTGCGATTAACGCGACAAACCTGCAGGCCAATGCCCTTGGCGCTCAATTAATCATCAATGGCCAAGCAGACAAAACATGGGACATCGATGCCGAACTTAGCGTTCCCGATGTCAGTCAGTGGCTAAAAGGCGGCCGCGGCAATATTTTTGCAAAAGTTGATGTTACGGGTAATAGTGCCGACCCAATTGTGGATATTAACGCGCAAATCAGTCAATTCAGTTACCAAGGAAGTAAAATTGACAGCCTTGATTTACTGGCTAATTATCGCCCTTATTCGCAGCATCAATATCGGATAGAACTGCATAATAATAATCTTGTATGGGACAGCTATAAGCTGACAGATATCGCATTCATCAGTGACGGCAATCAACATCAACAACAAAGCACACTTAATACTCAAGGTGATGTGGTCATCAATACTCAAATGGCCAGTAGTAGTAATATTGATAAACAACAGATCAATGCCACATTAACAGAATTCAATATCAGTAATGCTCTTGGGCAATGGCAACAAGATAAACACATTACCTTCAGCTGGGATCAGCTCAATCATAGTGGCAGTGTGAGCCGTTTTTGCTTAGTGCATCCCCACAATAAATTGTGCTTAATCAATGATGTTAATCTAGGTCACACCGGCCAGGCCAATATCACCTTTACCGGTAATCCCGGAAAATCATTGGCACCTGTGTTGTCTAAAAAAATCTCTTGGAGCGGTGAAGCAGCGCTAACCAGTCAAGTTAATTGGGCTAAAGGTAAAAAGCCCACTGCCAATTTTCAGTTTACGCTTTTACCGGGCAATATTAAGCTAAGCCGCGCCAAAAACAACACCATCAGCATCGACTACCAGCAGTTACTATTACAAGCATCGCTTGATGAGAAACAAATTACTAGCTCATTGAGTTTTGATTCGTCCGGCATAGCAAGTTGGCAAAGTCAGCTGAGTGTCAATATCACGCCCGATCGGACCTTACAAGGTACCATTAATGTTAATGAACTTAATCTCGCGCCTTTTGGAGAGTTCTTTCCAAGGCTAGAAACCTTAGAAGGCATGTTATCCAGTCGATTAAATTTATCCGGCACCCTTATGGACCCTAATGTTTCGGGTAATATCAAACTCAGTGACGGTGCATTTGCCTTATCCACCAACCCGACATTAATCGATAAACTGTATTTGTCACTGGCTCTAGAAGGTCAGCAAGGACAACTCAATGGCCAATGGCATATGGGTGACGGGCAAGTGAGCACGACAGGTACCCTTGCTTGGCCTCAAGGGAAATTTAGTGGTGACATTGATATTAAGGGTGAAAATTTAGCGGTAATTCAACCACCAATGGCAATATTAAATGTCTCTCCAGATATTAATATGACCTTTGATGAGCAACTGTTTGCGATAAAAGGCAAAGTTGACGTGCCATCAGGACAAATAAAAATTACTCAGTTAGCTGAAGGAGGCGTTGCGGTATCGAACGATGTGGTATTTAACGATTCAGTGTCTGAACAAACCGTTAAAACCAGTCCTTACGCCGTTACAGCCGATTTGAATATCAGTGTCGGTAAACGCCTTACTATTGATGGTATGGGTCTTAAGGGAAGGCTAGAAGGCGATCTGGTACTAAAACAGCAAGCTTTTAAGCCGCCCATGTTATTTGGTGATATTAAAGTCAACAAAGGGACTTATAAGTTTATGGGGCAAACCTTAAGTATTAATACTGGTGAAGTCCAATTTATTGGTCCAACAGAATTGCCAAACCTAAATATAGAAGCAACTAGAGACATTAAAGAGAGCGATATCACCGCCGGTGTTCGAGTCACTGGTACCCCAATGCGCCCAGTGGTCACCTTATTCTCTAATCCAGCAAAAGAGCAAGCCGAGGTGCTTTCTTATATTTTGACGGGTAAAGGTTTTACCAGTACAACCAACCAACAAAGTAACTCACTAATGATGGGAGCCGCGCTCAGTTTAGGTTCACAATTTGATGGTGGAGCAATGAATAGCATTGGCAGTACTGCGACAGGACTGATTGAAAAGTTTGGATTTTCGAATGTACAACTTGATACTAATGATGACGGTAAAGTGGCTGTGAGTGGGTATATAGGTGAAGACTTAATGATTAAGTATGGCGTGGGAGTATTTAACCCCGGTTATGAAATGACCGTACGATATTATTTGTTTTCACAATTATATTTAGAGAGTGTGTCTAGCACCTTAAGTCAATCACTGGATATCTACTATAGCTTCGAAATCGATTAGCATTTGGCATTTGGCATTTGGCATTTGGCATTTGGCATTTGGCATTTGGCATTATAAGAATAAATTTAGCGATAAACATTCAGTCATAAAAAAAGCGCCCTAAGGCGCTTTTTTTTCACATTTGCGATTAAGCAAACATAAAGTCAATGTGTTCAACCAATTGCTTGAATGCGTGACGTTGGATAGCTTTTACACGAACTTTAACTTCTTTACCTTCAATAGAAACGGTTAAGTCAGTTGTGTAAAAGTCATCATTTAACTGGATGTTAATGATGTCTTTGTGTTCAAACTTGATTGATACAGGCTCTTTACCTGGACCATAAATTACTGCAGGAACTTTACCGGCATGACGTAGGCGGCGGCTCGAACCTTTCCCGATTTCTGTGCGGGTTACTGCGTTGATTGTGTAAGACATTAGTCACTCACTTAATAATTAATAAAGTATGAAGGCGTCATCATTCTCGACCAACGATGACTCAAATAAAGCGCGCGGATATTACCACAGCCATTATCAACCCACAAGAAGATATACCAATCCTATTAAATATGTGATATTTCAGCGGGAGTTCAAAGTGCTGTAGGCAAGGCAGATGATTGAAACGAATAGTGATGATCGGTAACAAGCTCATGCGTTACTCTACCTATAGCATCTAACCGCTAGCATCTGACCGCCATGAATAGTGGGAATGTCTTATTTTTATGGAAATAGACCATGCAGTCGTATTTTGAAAGCATCTAATGAAGCATAAAGTACTTTTAAACCCGCCAGAATATAGTCTCTCAGGTATGCCACTTCTGTGTTGCATCGATTTAAAAGGGAACAACCATTTCTACATCAATGCGCCTTGAAATGAAAAACCTGACAGACTCTGAACTGACCAGATATTTAATGAGATTGGTATTAATTAACCCCAACGCCTCACTGGCCCACAATCAATATGCACAAACCCATCTCGAGGATAAAATCCTACACCACCTAACTTAAGCGACTCAGCAGCATCGCGTAAGTGTTTAGTTTTCACTCCGGGTAAAGCAATATCCATCGCCATGCCTTTCATGTGATAACTTTTCTTGGCAACCCCATTGCTACGCGATGCGAGCATTTGATTTGTTTTGGGTGAACGATAAGCTGAAATAACATGGATTTCATCTTGATTATCTAATGTAACCTGTAATTTATACAAATATTCAAATAATCTTTTATCAATCGGTGCGGCTAAATTTTGGCGATGATCCCGTAATACTTGATTAAATTCAGTCAACGTTTCTGATTGATATTGACCATCAACCCAAAAACTTCCTTGGCTTCTTTCACCAGTATGCAAATTATAAAAACGTAAATCTTTAACACCAAGAGTAGAACGACTTGCTTGCGCGGTATTCGGTAACAGAGTTACCACTGCGGCACCGCTTAAGCCTAATAATAACTGCCGACGAGTTAGGCACTCTATTGTCATTTATACACCACTTAAATTATCTAAATTACGATACTTATCGGCTTTAAAAGCACGATTTCATCTTCACAGCGCTTTTCATTGCGTTGTTGCTTTTTTATCCAACTGGCGATTAAATTAACCATTAATGCTGATAAATGCAAGTATGCCTATGTTGAGATGTGCATTAAACACACTAACTTACATAAGAGTGTGATATAGCTCAAGTACTTAGGGATGAAGTAAAACCTCATTAACTTTGTTTCATCAATTGTGATTATTGCACAATATCTTTACTGGTGACTTTATGGCTTAATAACTTCATCGACTCTACTGGGGTTAATTGATAAATGTCATCTCGGTATTGCGCAACATGCTGTTCATCGACCCAAGCGCGCCAATATACCATGTGAACAGGCAAGGTTGATGATAAGGCAAACCATTGAGTTTGAGTGTGATTAGACTGCAAATGAGCCCAAGTACGCTTATCAATAACTAAATGGTTGGCAAACCAGTCGGCTAACTGTTGTACTTTTTCAATTCGCACACAACCTGATGATACATCCCGCTCCACATGTGCAAACATTTCAGGTGTTGGCGTATCATGTAAATACACGCTCTGATCATTGTTAAAGTGGAATTTATAACGGCCTAATGCATTACCGTTACCGGGGCGCTGAACCACTCTGTACGGGAATGTCCCTTTTGCAGCCTGTTGCCACTGTTGAGGTGTTTTATCGACACGATGACCTTCATAATCAAACACATCAAAATGTCTATCGGTAAAGTAAGCACCATTTAATCTAACTTGCGGTAAAATATCCTTACGTAAAAGTTGTCGAGGTACTGTCCAGGTGGGATTGATAACTATATTAGAAATTTGCCCCGTCATCACCGGAGTCTGTCGATATGGCTTACCCACAATCACTTTCGACGTCAACACCACTTTATTTTGATAGACTAATACCATTTGAAAAGCCGGAATATTAATCAACAGATAAGACTGAGGGAGCTGGCTTAAATAGGTCGTTTTTTCGACAAAGCTTTTTGCTAATAAAGAGGCTCGTTGTTGTGGAGTTTGATTTAACCAGAATAAGGTTTTAGGACCAATAACCGCGTCGGCCTTTAACCCATGCCGAGACTGAAAGCGTTTAACACTTTGCTCCAAAGCCGGTTGATATTTATCTTCATCCGCAAGGTATGCGTACGCATCACCTAACAACCACAAACGTTGATTAATTTGCTTAATGCTTGGGTGACTATCTCCAGGGCGCAACAGCCCTTCAAGCGTGATGGTTGGCCAATCTTGCGTTTGCGATAACCACATTAACTTACGCAGATCATTTATTACCCCAAGGTAATCATCTGCAGCAGGCTCCAGTGCAATGTTTTTATCACGTAACGAAGTGGTGTTAGCTATTGAATCAAATGGCAGGGGTACTTGTTTATTATGCCAAAAAGCGGCCACACTCTGTTGAATGTTGTCGATATATTCTAATTGTTCAGCAGCGGACCCTGTCTGTAATATCGCTAAATATTGTGCCCGCTGTACTGTGGGCTCAGCCAAATACTGTAATTGCAGATGTTGAGTCAAATTGCCGTATTGCTCTTCAGTGTTAGCCAACACAAATGGCGACACACACAAAAGCAATATACCCATTATGCTAACGTTTACAGACAGTTTCAGTTTGCTGAACATGCTATTCCCCATTGGCCCCACACAATGATATTGTCATGTTTTTTCACGTAAGTGAAATGAATATAGCCATTATGATTAATAATAAATGTGCTTAGGTGCAAGAAACAATTAATCAACAAAAGTGAATACCAAAGCGTTACCTATTAGCTACCTAAGCCTTACCTAAGTCAGTGAAAATTAATCATCTAGATGAAAAGTAACCAGTTAACATTAATTTATGAATACACAACTAGGAAGGGCCATGCTGAATTGTTATAAGGTGAATAAGAAGTACTGAAGCAATAGAGAATCACATGAATAAAAAACAACTCACTCAAACCATGGCCAACAAAATGGACATTCCTCAAGTTCAAGCTAAGCAACAACTTGAACAAATCCTAGCGGTTATTCATCAAGGTTTAGCAGAAGGTGAAAAAATTTACATCCCCCAATTTGGTACATTTGAATTACGTTTTTACTTACCAAAACTAGGTCGTAATCCACAAACCGGTGAAACCATAGAAATTGACGGATTTAATCAACCCAGCTTTAAAGTATCACCCGCATTAAAAGCATTGATTAACGCTTAAGCCAAAGTGGTAGAAACCTTATAAGCCTAGGTACTAGAACGCTTCGCGGCTAGAGGCTATAACTGCAGTAGCTAGGCTAACTATGTAGTATTCAGGCATCACACGCTCTTATAGCCGCGTAGCGAACTAGTAGGACGAAGTCCGCCCTAGCATCTAGGCTCGTTCGCTCTTATCGCTCTCACCTTTTTTAGCGTTTGTTACCGTTCACAACCAAATTTCAGACGTAAAAAAGCCCCAACATAAGTTGAGGCTTTTTTACACCACTCTCTATTGCTAGAGATTATAATGGTACCCGAGGCCAGACTTGAACTGGCACGCTTATTCAGCGAGGGATTTTAAATCCCTTGTGTCTACCGATTCCACCACTCGGGCAAACTGAGCGTGTCTTGATAACAAACATCAAATCACTTAATTCATATTTGCATAAGATAAACAGGGTTACTTTCGCGTCCCGCTTAACTTGGTGACACTTTACTGTTTTTTTTTGGCCAAGCAACTAAAATATTCATCACATCGAACTGAACGCTTCAAAAAACGTCAATCCGATGTAAAATCCAACAAAACAAGATGCTTAGCACAAAAATGATTAATTAGCTCTAACAGGGGTTAACCCTTTACTGCGATTGGTGACAGCTTCCTCAATTTCAAAACCTGCTTCGCTCCACACTTGTGCTTCTTCAACATTAAACGATTCTTTAGCCCAAATGGTCGCAGTATCTAAATTGAAGTTGGCTTTTATCCAACCATCAGATTCTGTAGGGCCAAAACCTCTTACGCGCCAATTTTGCGCTTGGGTTGAATCAAAGCCTATTGCTTTCCATTGGCTGATCTCACGTTCAGACATTCCTTGCCAGCTAGGAGCTGACGCGCATGCTACCAATAACGATACTAACAAACCTAACAATAATTTTTTCATACAGTCCTAATAACCAATGTAAATGCTGCGGCGCATAAATCGTCGAAAAACAGCACAATAAGTCGTAAATTTTGAGAATCATATCTGAGAAAAAACTTTTGACAAGTAGGTGAGCAATAATTAATTTTCATCGAAAAAAACTAACAAAAAAGGCCGCATCCGCGACCTTCTATAAAGTAACCTAAATATCAATATTAGCTACGCTGACGAGTTGGTTTACCGTGATTACCAACCACTTTATGCTTATGAACTGCACGGCGGATTTTAGCACTTTTAACTTTAGAACGAGCAACACTGTGTTTATCCGAACCTAAAACAGATCGTGTTTCAGCTTCTAAACCAGCAAGTTGGCGTAAATAGTTAACTTGGTCCATTGGCAACTCAATCCAACCACCACGCGGTAATGTTTTTGGTAACTCAACTTTGCCATAACGTACGCGGATTAAACGGCTGACCTGCACGTCTTGTGATTCCCACAAACGACGAACTTCACGATTACGTCCTTCGCGAAGAGTGACATGCCACCACTGGTTTATGCCTTCGCCACCAGCAGCTTTAATGGTATCAAACTGTGCTGGACCATCTTCTAAAGTCACGCCGGTACGTAAACGCTGTACAGCTGCTTCTGGCACTTCACCAAATGTACGCACAGCATATTCACGCTCTACTTCATTTGAAGGATGCATTAAACGGTTAGCTAATTCACCATCACAGGTAAATAACAGCAACCCTGAAGTATTAATATCTAAACGCCCTACCGCAACCCAGCGAGCATCGCGCACTTTAGGTAAACGTTCAAACACGGTAGTACGGCCTTCAGGATCTTTGCGCGAGCAAATCTCACCTTCAGGTTTATGGTATGCCAGTACACGACAAATAATATCGTCAGCTGATTTTAATGAAATAGCACGGCCATCAATACGTATTTTGGCGTCAACCTCTACACGATCACCTAAACCAGAAATTTCACCGTCAACACTAACTCGGCCTGCAGCAATCCATGCCTCCATCTCACGACGGGAGCCATGGCCTGCACGGGCCAAGACTTTCTGCAATTTTTCACTCATTAGCGGGGACTCTTTAAAGAAATTTTATAAAAAAACAAAAGGTTAATTACTCTTGCTTTATTGTCTTTTTAGGATTGTACCCGCCGATGGCGCATACAATTAGAAAAGTGCGTAGATTATACGCTGAATGGGGCTTGTGAGCAAAAAATACCATCACTAAGCTTAACTCAGGATAACAGATGCCATAAACGCTTAGAAATCAGTCTGTTTAACCTGAACTCGATGTATGCACTCCTTTTGTTTTAGACTCCACCAATCTACGACCGTAGAGTGGTGGAGTCCATACATCGAGTTACGATTGCTTAATACTTTTATCAACCTGCCTAACTCAAGCCAATAGATTTATTCAGCCCATAAAAAAAGCTGCTAACGTTATCCGTCAGCAGCCTTAATCACTTAATAAACAACTCGATATTACGATTAAATATAAAACGTAGCGCTTAGCGAGTCACGTTAAGGTTAAACACAAGACTATACATTACCGGCAACACCACTAAGGTTAATAGTGAAGCAAAGCCCAAACCAAAAATGATGGTGATGGCCATAGAACCAAAGAAAGCATCACTAATTAATGGGATCATGCCTAACATAGTAGTAATGGCCGCCATCATCACCGGGCGAACACGGCTCACACACGAATCAACCAGTGCGAATCCAGGTTCTTTACCTTCTTCAAGTTCGAGATTGATTTGGTCCACTAATACAATGCCATTTTTGATCACCATTCCAGAAAGACTCAACAACCCAAGTAGCGCCATAAAGCTGAATGGGGCATCGAATAATAATAAACCCGCTGAAACACCGATCAACGCTAAGGGTACCGTAAACCAAATGACTAAAGGTTGCCTAACTGAATTGAACAGAAATACCGTAATTAAAAACATGGCTAAATAACCCATCGGAATAGAGCTAAAGACAGCGGTTTGAGCTTCTCCTGCTGATTCAAACTCCCCGCCCCACTCTAAGCGATAACCTGCCGGCAGCTGAATGGCCTCCACTTTACTTCTAACTTTTTTATGTACCGAGTCTGCGGTTTCATTAGATCCCAATTTGGGATCGCCCAATACTGCCAACATACGAATCCGGTCACGGCGCATCACGAGAGGATTTTCCCATTCAGTGCTGAACTCACTAACAACTTGTGTTGCGGGTACAAATATATTGTTCTCTGTGCTCCATATTTGCATTTTCCACAAGCTATCAGCTTGAAGACGTTCGGCTGCAGGTGCACGAGCAACTATCGGTAACAGATGGCTAGTTTCACGATACAAACCAATTTGTTTACCGCTAAAATTAACCAGCAAGGCATTATCTAAATCTTGCTTACTGATGCCTGTTTCACGAGCTTGAGCATTTTGCAGTTGCGGGCGAATGAGTGGCACTTGATTGCGCCAATTATGGCGAACACCATCCATTGTCGACTCATTTCTAAAAACGATTTCAGCTTGTGCGGCTAAATTGCGCAGCACTTGAGGATCTTCGCCATAAAAACGGGCTTCAATTTTAGCCGCTGGAGACGGACCATTTTCCATATTTTTTAAGCGATATTGTGCTTGGGGGAAATGGCTATTTAACAGCTGTTCAACTTGCGGCATATAAGCCTTAACGGCTGCTAAATCACGCATTTCGACGATAAGCTGAGCAAAAGCTGGATAACCTTTTTCAGGCTGATAAGGCAATACAAAACGCTGGGCACCCTGGCCGATGACAGATGTCAGGTGCACTAAACCTGTGTCATTAAGCTCACTTTCTTGCAGTAGCTTTTTCTCTATTTCGCCGGTAAAACGTTCAGTTGCTTTAATGTCTGTCCCTTCTGGCATCCATACATCAACAAAAAATATTGGCGTATTAGATGCGGGGAAAAATACGTTTTTAATATGACCAAAGCCTATCACTGCTGTGACTAACATCGCCAACACCACTGACAATGTAACGAGGCGAAAGCGCAATACAAAGTACAGAAAACTGCGATAAGTGGTAAATAACCAGCCTTTATAAGGGTCTACCTGCTCAGCTTGTGGCGAGGTCTCTTTGAATAGCAAATTACAGAAAAACGGTGTTAAGGTGATTGCCGTTATCCAACTGATAAACAATGAAATCATTAACACTTGGAACAATGAACGACAAAATTCACCGGCAGCATTTTGTGACAAACCAATGGGTGCAAAAGCAATAATGGCAATCACAGTGGCACCTAACAATGGCCACTGCGTTTGCGATACCACTTGCTTGGCCGCTTCAAGACGGGTTTTACCGCGTTGTAAGCCAATCAAAATACCTTCGGTCACCACAATGGCGTTGTCGACCAACATGCCTAAGGCAATGATCAGCGCGCCCAGAGAAATAAGCTGTAATTCAATGTCTAATACTTTCATCACAATGAAAGTACCTAGAATAGTGAGTAGCAGAATTAGGCCCATCAATAATCCAGAACGAAGGCCCATAAACAATAATAATACCGCGATAACAATCGCAATCGACTCTAAAAGGTTAATCAAAAAACCTTTTACGGTATTATCGACAGCAGAGCTTTGGTTATAAACGGTATCAAGGCTCATCCCTAACGGTCGTTGTGATTCAAGCTCAACTAAGCGTTCACTAACACGTTGACCCACATCGACTACGTTTACACCGCCAGAAAACGCAATACCTAACGATAACGCCGCCTCACCACTATTGTGATAAAGCACATTGGGAGTGTCGTCATAGTCTTTTTCAATGTTGGCAATATCCCCGAGATAAATAAGCTCAGTGCTGCCAGGTGAGCTCACCACTAAACGAGACAATTCCTCTACCGAACTAAACTCACCGGTAGGATGTAAACGGATACGATTATCACCAATGACAATACTGCCAGCATTAGACACCACGTTCTGATTGTTGACTAATCCATAGATGTAATTTTGATCTAAGCCTAGCGCTGACAATTTTTGTTGTGAAATCTCAATCACCACTTGCTCTGTCACATCACCCACCACAGAGACTTTTTTTACCCCGGGAACAAGCACCAGTTCGCGGCGTAAATAATCTGAATAGTTGCTCAGTTCTCGGTTACTAAAATCGTTACCTGACAAGTTAAGTAAAATACCGTATACATCACCAAAATCATCAATCACTTGTGGCTTTGCGGTACCGGGTGGTAAACGCCCTGTAGTGTCATTAACTTTTCGACGCACCTCATCCCACACTTGTGGCAATCGATGTTTGTCATAACTGTCTTTAATCTCAACCTGAATTTGTGATAATCCAGCACTATTGATAGAGGTGATATGTTTAATACCATCAAGCTGCTGTAAAGCGTCTTCAAGCGGTAATGTCACCTCTTCTTCTACTTGTTCAGGCGACGCGCCAGGATAAGCGGTGATCACCAAGGCTTGCTTAATGGTAAATTCGGGGAATTCTAATTGTCCTAAACCAGTAAACGCCACACTGCCGCCAATAAGCAGTAAAAACGCAAACATCCAGCTAATGACTTTGTGATGAATGGAATACTCAGCAACATTCATCAATTACACTCCTCGTTGCCAGCGTAGAGGCTTCACTTTCATGCCTTCAGATAATTGCGATAATCCTGCTGCAACAATAGCATCGCCTTTTTGGAGCCCAGTTAACACTTCGACACCGTCAGTACTCACCCGCCCGAGAGTCACTTTTACCGGGCTAACATCTCCACTATCTGGCTGATAACGCCACACGGTTACATCACCATTTTGGTCTTGTTTGTCTACGGCTGAAATAGGCACTATGGTACTAAAGCCTTTTGGGGAGTCATTTAGCGTCGCTAAAGTTAATTCGGCACTCATGCCTGGCAATAGTTGTACATTGTCAGGTTGTGGTAATGAAAACACTACCTCGTAAGCTTGTGTGCCTGGCGTCACTTGAGTTGAGTATTCTTTAAATTTTGCATCAAACACCATGTCATCTAATGCGCTAAAACGAACTTTTGCAGCTAAACCATTGGCAATATCTTGAGTTAATACTGCCGCCATTGCTTCAGGTACCTGAATGCTGACATCAAGTAACTGATTATTTTGCAAGGTCATCACACCTTGGTTTGCTTGAACAATTTGGTGGTTATCTACCAAACGTTTTGCAATGGTGCCGCTAAATGGCGCTTCTAAACGGGTATAACTGACTTGATCATTGGCAGCAGCTAACGCTGCTTTGGCCGATTTAAGTTGGGCTTTACTGCTGTCAAATAGCGCTTGCGAAATTAATTTACGTTCTAATAAGGTTTGATTACGGCTAAAGTCTGCGAGCAACAAGTCATACTCGGCCTCACGAGTCATTAAATTATTATGCGCATCGCGATCGTCTAATTGAGCCAGTAAAAAACCTTGTTTAACATGTTGGCCTTCAACAAGATCCAGTCTAACAAGTTGGCCTGAAATCCTAAATGATAATTCTGCACGGCTATTTGCTTCGACTCTTGCAGGAAACTGACGAATGGTATTGCCTGATGACTGTGTCACATCAAACAATTTTACTGGGCGCACCAGTACATCTTGTACGGCGCTTTCAACAGGCGTACAACCGACTAAAATAAGAGAAATAAGCAATGCCAACGGCAACGTTGAGTGATATTTCATCGACTATGATCCTTGGGAACTAAGCGTTAAAAAGACGTGGTGACAACAATATTTCCCTTTTCAGGGATAACAGTTAATTCACAATTGGGCCGAACAATACCCTGAATTATAGTTGCAATAAATGGGTTTATTTGGGAACATCAATCCCATTATTTGAGTTTGACTTATTTGCCATAATCAGAGCAATCCACATGAAAACCGAAGACATTGCATTATTTCATCGAATTGTCGAAACCGGCAGCATACTTGAAGCCGCTAATTTGTTGAATTTACCTAAATCGACGGTCAGCAGACGCTTACAATCGTTAGAAGAGTCATTAAATTTAAAGTTGTTTCATCGTCAAAGTCGCGCAATAACACTGACCTCTGCAGGCAGTCATTTCTACGAAAAAACCTTGGTGATGTTAGCTGACTTAGATCGAACTCTTGCAGATATTACCGACAACAAAGCAGAGTTGACTGGCCACTTACGGATTTTGATATTTCCTATCCCGCAGATAATGGATATCGTGAGTAAAATATTTGCCTTTATGGATGAAAATCCTAAGTTTTCGCTTGAGATCATTACCAGTACCGAGCCCTTAGACATGGTGCGTAACAATATTGATATCGCATTTATGGTGAATGAAACGTTTAGTGAGCTCGACATGGTGGCCAAACCGGTTATCAGTGAAGATATGTGTTTCTTTGCCAGCCCACAATACTTAGCCAAAGCTGGCATGCCTGTCACCTTGAGTGATATTGAACAACACAACTCAATTTTATTTCGCTTCCCAAATGGTAAAACCTTCAGTGAAGTGCCACTCGCCAATGACGCTATGCAGGCCGTAAAAGGCAATTTATGCACCAATAGCATTCAACTGGCTTATGAAGCTACAAAATTAGGCCGAGGGATTGGTTATTTACCCAAAAAATTATGTCAGGATGACGTAGAGCAAGGGGCGTTAGTGCGTTTATTTAATGATTTAGCGCCTTATACTGGCGTGGTATTTCTAGTGTATCCGTCAAGACGATTTTTAAGCCTAACGGGTCAGCGCTTACTCGATTACATGCTCGCCCAGCTCCCTGTTCAAACTAGCGACAAAGGGGCGGCAAACAATACTAAAGTGTGGATTTAATGGGTTAGATTTTGGCTGTTTTTTACAACATCGACGGCTTCGTCGTCTACATCATCAAGTTCATTTGTGGTTGTATCACTGCTGTTTTCGCTATCGTTTTGCTCGTCATTAACTTGTTGATCATCGTCTTGGTGATCATCGTCTTGGTCATCAATATTACTGGCATCATCTGTAGGCTCATCAAGAGCAACTTGCACTTTATCAAATAACCCTTGCAGTGATGCTGCATCGGTTAATGCAGGTAAATCGGCAAGTTTTGTTAAATTAAAATAATCCAGAAATGCAGGGGTGGTCGCATACAATGCTGGTTTACCAGGTACTTCCTTATGGCCAACCACTTTAATCCACTGCCGATCCGCTAAGCTTTTTATGATATTACTGCTAATCGCCACGCCTCTAATATATTCAATATCACCACGCGTTACTGGTTGCCGATATGCAATCACCGCCAACGTTTCAAGCGTTGCACGAGAGTACTTAGGGGATTTGTCTTGCCACAGAGGTTGTAAATAAGGGCTGAGTATTTCTTGAGTTTGAAAACGATAACCACTAGCGACTTTAACTAGCTGTACGCCCCGCTCTTGATAATCTTGCTGTAATTCATCAAGCGTTTCCTGAATGCGCGTGCGCGATACACTAAAGTCAGCTAGCACCGTTTCTTTAATGGCTTTTACCGACAACGGCTTAGCTAAGACAAACAAACTGGCTTCAATAAGCTGTTTTAACTGAATAGGATTAATGGGCTTCATGGATCTCTTCGAATATCGTTAATTAATACGCTTTTACATAGATGGGTGAAAACGGTTCATTTTGCACTAACTCAACGAGTAACTCTTTAACCAGCTCCATGAGTGCCAAAAAACTCACCACTACACCGGCTCGACCTTCACTGACATCAAACAAACACTCAAAACCAATGTATTCTGTACTGGATAATTTAGCTAAAATTTGGCTCATGCGTTCACGGGTAGATAAATGTTCACGCTTTACATGATGATCTTCGTTGGCATCAATGCGTTTTAGCACTTCGCCAAACGCACGAGCTATATCCACCAGCGAAACATCTGGTGGTACCGTCACCGGTTTAATGTCTGGGGCTGCGCTAACAGATGCTTGAAACACATCTCGTTCAATCCGCGGTAACGTATCAATATCCACAGCAGCTTGTTTGATCACTTCATAGGCTTTTAATTGCCGTATAAGCACCACGCGAGGATCTTCTTCCTCATCATCTTCACTGGCCATTTTAGGTAACAATAATCGGGATTTAATCTCCGCTAATGTTGCCGCCATCACAAGGTAGTCGGCAGCCAGTTCAATGCGCGCTTCAGTGAGAATTTCAATATAGAGTAAATATTGTTGGGTGATTTGTTGAATAGGCAAATCAACCACATCTAATTTTTGTTTGCGGATTAAATATAATAATAAATCTAATGGGCCTTCAAAGGTTTCAAGAAACACTTCTAAGGCCTCAGGCGGAATAAACAAGTCTAGGGGCATGCTATTAAGCGCTTGGCCACGAACCATTGCTAATGGCAGGCTTTGCTGACTGCCTGGCATGTTTATCTTAGATGATTCGTCTGCGGGTATCACGTTGGTTTATTCAAATGCACTGGTATCGCCAGCACCATGACGTAATATCACCATCTCATCTTCAGACATATCAATCACTGTCGTTTGATTTTCAGGTAAATAACCACCGTGAATAATACCGTCTACCAAGTTATCGAGTATATCGCGAATATGTTCAGGGTCAGATTCAGCAAATTGCTCATTTGGCATCACTAAACTGGTGGTCATCATTGGTTCACCCAATGCTTCAAGTAACGCGAGTGCAATGACATTATTAGGCACGCGAATGCCAATGGTGCGCTTTTTGTCACACTGTAAACGACGTGGCACTTCTTTAGTGGCTTTGAAAATAAACGTATATGGACCAGGCATACAGCTTTTTAATAAACGATATGCTTGGTTATCAACGCGGGCAAAATTGGCCAGCTCAGAGAGATCACGACACATTAATGAAAAATTAGTGTCATTTTCAATCTGGCGAATGCGCGCCATACGCGTCATGGCATTTTTTTCGCCAATCATACAACCCAATGCATAACCTGAGTCAGTGGGATAAACAATGACTCCACCTTGTTTAAGAATCGCCACAGCTTGGTTAATTAATCGTGCCTGTGGGTTCTCATCATGAATATACCAAAATTGACTCATGCTCTTTTCGTCCAATGTTGTGATTGCCAAACCCATTCCACACCTTGTGGTTGGAATAAGTTTTTACCTAACTCGATCCAATTACTCGGGAAGTGAAAATCGCTCCCCACAGAAGCAAGTAGGTTATTTTGCTTACTTAATGCGATAAGGTTATTACGGTCGTCTAATGTTTGCTGGCCTAAAATAACTTCAATCGCATCGCCACCGGCCTCTGCAAATTCACGCACTAAGCGCTTAAGCCATTTGGCCGATAATTTATAACCGCTAGGGTGAGCTAATACAGCAACACCACCGGCTTGATGAATATGCGCTATCGCATTGGCCATATCGCCCCAATTATTGGGAACATAACCTGTTTTGCCACGAGCTAAAAAGCGTTTAAACACACTAGGCATATCTGTCGCATGACCATTATCGGCTAACCATCTAGCATAATGGCCACGACTCAGCGCTGCATCGCCGGCAATAGCTTTAGCACCATCATAGGCACCTTCTATCCCCGCTTTAGCTAAACGTTCACCAATTTCTTGGGCTCGGACTTCACGCAACTCACGTTGATGAGTTAAAAAATCCAATAATCCCGTGTGAGCGATATCCAAGTTTAATCCGACGATATGAATATCAAAACTGTTCCAACGAGTCGAAATCTCACAACCATTAATTAATACTAATGGCGTGGCATGGTTTTGATTAGCAAGATGCGCTTCCGCTAACCCTCCAACAGTGTCATGGTCAGTAATAGCAAACATCTCAACGCCTTTTTCAATAGCGCGAGTTAATAATTCTGTCGGTGTTAATTGACCGTCTGATGCGGTCGTGTGGCTGTGAAGATCGGCCAAGAGAGTCTCTGTAATCATGTGGTTATTGTACTAGAGTGGCGATTAAAATACTGCTTGGATTTATGAATAAATGATGGCAATTGATGAATTATTTATGCATAAGTTAGTTAGAGGGCTCAATAAGTAGACTAGATTTGTCCATATTGCCATTTTTTGTTAGCTTTTGAGAAATATTCAATTGACATTAATCTCCAGCTGGGTTTTCCTATAGGCATTAAACACAGACACAACATAGCGATTAACAATGACACACTCTTTAGCTTCATTACACATTACTTGGTGGTGGCACTTCCCAAATTAACGGGTGGTGTGAAGCGTTGTGCTCATTTTTAAGAGACAAGATTTTACCAAAAAGCCCGCAGAGATGTGGGCTTTCTTGTTATTTGGCCCACTCACTTTAGTCACTCGGGTTACATAATATTAAAGGCCAACAGATGATAAACAAACAGGATACAAGGAGCGGCGACATAGTGATGACAACAGTGACGACAACAGTGAGCACACCAAACCAACTCGCTCAGGTTAGCACGCAAAAGCAGGCATTAACCTACCATACTGATCCACTAAAACTGTATCAGCAAGTGACTAATAATGCGCCTCATACCATGCTGTTAGAATCAGCAGAGGTCGAAAGTAAAGACCATTTAAAAAGCATCGTACTCACTCATGCGGCAATGATGATACGTTGCGACGGTTATCAGCTCAGCTTCAGCGCATTAACTCAAAATGGTGCAGCGTTATTAACGCCAATAGCCAACTTCTTCAGCGATGCACAGCAACAACGAGATAATAATACTCTCATCGTGACGCTGCAAAAGGCCACCGAGTTACAAGATGAAGATGCACGGTTAAAGTCAACATCTCCTCTTGATGGCTTAAGAATGTTTATTAAACACATTCAAACCAATAATCCGCTTAAATTTGAAGATTTATTTTTAGGTGGTGTATTAGCCTATGACTTAATTGATACTGTCGAGCCACTCCCTGCAGCGCCCAACGCTCACAATGATTGCCCAGATTATTTATTCTATCTTGCTGAAACACTTATTTTAATTGACCATCAAACTCAGCAAGCCGAGATTGTTAGCCACCAATTCGGTCAAGATGAAATGATTGCAAAACAATTAGTTCAGCAACTGCAACACGTTATCGAACAATGTGCCGATCTAGGTGACATTGCTCAATTAACACCAGTGACAACCGACGAAGAAGTTAACATCACCGACGAGCAATTTAAGCAAACCGTGATTGATTTAAAAGAACACATTGTCGCCGGCGATATTTTCCAAGTAGTGCCATCTCGTTGTTTCAGCTTACCTTGCCCAAATACACTCGGGGCTTATCGGGCTTTGCGTTTAACTAATCCAAGTCCGTATATGTTCTATTTTAGAGGTCCTGATTTCACCTTATTTGGTGCGTCGCCAGAAAGTGCCCTGAAATACGATGCGGCCAGTAACCAAGTTGAAGTGTATCCCATTGCTGGCACGCGTAAGCGCGGTAAAAATGCTCAAGGTGAGATTGATTTTGACCTAGACAGCCGTATAGAGCTCGAGCTGCGTTTAGATAAGAAAGAATTGTCAGAACATTTAATGCTGGTCGATTTAGCACGTAACGACATTGCTCGCATCAGCCAAAGCGGTAGCCGTAAAGTGGCCGAACTGCTAAAAGTTGATCGTTACTCGCACGTGATGCATTTAGTCAGTCGCGTCACTGGTCAATTACGTTTAGATTTAGATGCCCTGCACGCTTATCAAGCTTGCATGAACATGGGAACCTTAGTGGGTGCGCCAAAAGTGCGTGCATCGCAATTAGTTCGCCAAGCGGAGCAAGCTCGTCGCGGCAGTTATGGTGGCGCAGTGGGTTACCTCAATGGTCTCGGCGACATGGATACCTGCATTGTTATCCGTTCCGCGTTTGTTAAAAATGATGTTGCTCATATACAAGCAGGTGCTGGAGTGGTGTTTGACTCAGATCCACAAGCCGAAGCAGATGAAACACGTCAAAAAGCCCAAGCGGTCATTTCTGCGATAAAAATGGGAGGTGGGCTATGAGCACCGTAACCACACAAAGTGATCAACGGATGAAAATATACTTACTCGATAACTTCGATTCGTTTACTTACAATCTAGTCGATCAATTCCGCAGCCTTGGCTGTGAAGTTGTCATTTATCGTAATGATGTCAGTGCCGATTATGTTGCTGAAAAACTCATGAATGAAACGGGTAAAAAGGCATTAGTGCTATCACCCGGACCTGGAGCTCCTCACGAGGCTGGCTGCATGATGGAACTCATTGGCAAAGTGGCTGGTAAAGTCCCGATGCTTGGCATTTGTTTAGGTCATCAAGCCATGGTTGAATATTATGGCGGCAAAGTAGAGCGAGCGCCGTTTGTTGTCCACGGTAAAGCCAGCCCGACCTTCCATAATGGTCAAGGCGTATTTGCAAACTTACCCTCACCATTACCGGTGGCCCGTTATCACAGCTTAGTTGCGACTAAGGTACCTGACTGCTTAGACGTTATTGCCACCACAGATGACATGCCGATGGCAATATTACATCCACAACATCAAGCTATGGGCTTTCAATTTCATCCAGAATCAATTTTAACCACCCTAGGCAGCCAGTTACTCACGCAGACATTAGCGTATTTAACCCAAGACCATGCCTTTACTGGAGGAGAATAATGGATAATCTGCAAACGTTATTCGACCATCTGTATCAAGGTAAGCCATTAACTCGTGAACAAATGGCACAAGTGTTTAGCGCTATTATTCAAGGTGATATGCAACCTGCAACCATGGCGGGTATGTTAGTGGCGCTAAAAATGCGCGGCGAAACCATTGATGAAATAGCCGGAGCGGCTGACGCATTGCGCCAAGCAGCTAAACCCTTTCCACGAAGTGATGCCTCAAAGCAAACTGGCATTGTTGATATTGTCGGTACTGGCGGCGATGGCCATAACACCATCAACATTTCTACTACTGCCGCGTTTGTTGCAGCAGCAGCAGGTGCAAAAGTAGCTAAACACGGTAACCGCAGCGTCTCAAGCAAGTCTGGCTCTTCTGACTTACTGTCACATTGCGGTATCGCGCTCACCATGGCGCCTGATGCAGCAAGCCAGTGTTTAGATAAGCTTGGTTTATGTTTTCTATTTGCGCCGCATTACCATGGCGGGGTGAAACATGCTGTGCCTGTAAGGCAAGCGTTAAAAACCCGTACTATTTTTAATGTGTTAGGCCCATTAATTAACCCAGCAAGCCCAGAATTTATGCTATTGGGCGTATATACACTTGAACTCATCGAACCTATTGCACAAGTGTTACATGCCCTAGGCGTTAAACGCGCAATGGTGGTGTATGGCAGTGGCTTAGATGAAGTGGCGCTTCATGATAATACTCATGTGGCAGAACTAAAAGACGGTGTGGTGCGTACTTACCAACTGAGCCCTGAAGATCTCGGCGTTAACCGTGCAGACATATCGCAGTTAACGGGTGGAGAACCAGCTGATAATGCCTTAATCACCCAAGCCATTTTACAAGGTAAAGGTCTACCAGCACATAGAGATGCGGTGGCGATTAATGCAGGTTGTGCTTTGTATATCAGTGGTATTTGCGACTCAGTTCAAGCCGGTACTCAGCTAGCGCTCACGACACTCGCCAGCGGTACAGCTTTTACCTTATTAACCGATTTAGCTGCCGTGAGCCAAGCTGGAGAACACCATGAGTAAGCCAGAAAGTAATGTATTAACCCGTATCGTTGATACTAAAGTGGCACATATCGCCGCGCTAAAACTGCGTTTCCCTGAAGCCAGTCTACAGCCTAAAATATCTGACCGTAGCTTATACGATGCCCTGAAAGCACCTAATGCTCAGTTTATTTTTGAATGTAAAAAGGCCAGTCCTTCTAAAGGGCTTATTCGCCCTGTATTTGATGTTGAAGCCATCGCAGATATTTATGTCAATTACGCTGCAGGCATCTCTGTACTCACCGATGAACAATTTTTCCAAGGTGACATGGACTACATTCCAAAAGTCCGCGCCAGAGTGACTCAGCCCATTATCTGTAAAGACTTTTTTGTCGACCCGTATCAAGTGAAATTGGCGGCCCATCAAGGTGCTGATGCTATTTTACTCATGTTGTCAGTGCTTGATGATGAGCAATATCGTTTATTAGCCAGCGAAGCGGCTAAGTATCAATTAGATACCTTAACTGAAGTAAGTAACCAAGAAGAATTGATCCGAGCGATTGATCTCCTTGCCCCAATAATTGGTATTAACAATCGTAATTTACGCGACTTAAGTACTAATTTGGCGACAACTGAGTTATTAGCGCCACAGATCCCCGCAGACAGAGTCGTTATTAGCGAATCAGGTATTTATAACCATCAACAAGTTTGCCGCCTAAATCCATTGGTTGACGGTTATCTTGTTGGCAGTTCAATTATGGCGCAAGACGATATTGATTTAGCGTGCAGACAACTTATTTTTGGTAATAATAAAGTCTGTGGTTTGACTCGAATTGACGATATTGAGGCAGTAGCAACAGCAGGGGCGGTATTTGGTGGGTTAATTTTTTATCCCAAATCACCTAGAGCCGTAACACCAGCACAAGCAAGTGAATTAGTCGCCCAAATGCAGCAACGTAATATTGGCTTAAATATGGTGGGTGTGTTTGTTAATCACCCCGTTGCAGATATCGCTTCATTGGCCCAAACACTGAATCTTTTTGCAGTGCAATTACACGGCAAT
The DNA here is from genome assembly GCF_040310165.1 of Shewanella sp. AC91-MNA-CIBAN-0169. NCBI lineage: Bacteria > Pseudomonadati > Pseudomonadota > Gammaproteobacteria > Alteromonadales > Shewanellaceae > Shewanella > Shewanella sp. AC91-MNA-CIBAN-0169. Next base: position 76,829 of record NZ_JBEOPM010000017.1, on the reverse strand, counting down.
GAAACTGAACTTGAAATCACCGAATTAAAAGCGTTATTGAATCAACAGCAGCTAAAAACCGAGATTTGGAAAGCCGTTGCAATTGACAGCAACAGCGACGAAGTGAGTCAACAACCTGCTGGCGCCGATCGTTATTTATACGACAGCAAATCAGCACAACAATTTGGCGGCACCGGAAAAACATTCAACTGGCAAGCCAATATTAATGATAAACAAGATGCGATGTTGGCCGGTGGATTAACCCCTGGCAATGTTTATCTAGCAAGCCAACAAGGATTTTATGGGGTCGACTTAAATTCAGGAGTAGAATCTACCCCTGGCCATAAAGACCATCAAAAACTGATTGCTGCATTTACTCAATTACGCCGTAATTAATTTTCTATTTACGACACCATTTTTAGTTAAAAACATGATTACTCGAAGGGAATATTTATGACCGAGCTCAAGCTTAACCCTTATTTCGGCGAATACGGTGGGATGTACGTACCGCAGATTTTAGTGCCTGCATTAAAACAACTCGAAACGGCCTTTGTTGAAGCACAACAAGATGAAAGCTTTATCGCTGAATTTACCGACCTGCTAAAGAACTATGCTGGCCGCCCAACAGCGCTAACACTGACCCGTAATTTAAGTCCAAATCCGTTGGTAAAAATTTACCTAAAACGTGAAGACTTACTTCATGGCGGCGCCCATAAAACCAACCAGGTATTGGGACAAGCGTTGTTAGCCAGACGCATGGGTAAAAAAGAAATCATCGCTGAAACCGGTGCTGGTCAACACGGCGTAGCTACTGCTCTAGCCTGTGCGCTTTTAGGCTTAAAATGTAGAGTCTACATGGGCGCTAAAGACATTGAACGTCAATCGCCAAATGTGTTCCGCATGAAATTAATGGGCGCTGAAGTTATACCGGTTACCTCAGGTTCATCAACCCTAAAAGATGCGTGTAACGAAGCCATGCGCGACTGGTCGGGCAGCTATGATAAAGCGCATTACTTATTAGGCACCGCAGCTGGACCGCACCCATTCCCGACAATTGTGCGCGAGTTTCAGCGCATTATTGGTGAAGAAACTAAAAAACAAATTCTTGAAAAAGAAGGCCGTTTACCCGACGCCGTTATTGCCTGTGTTGGCGGAGGCTCAAATGCTATTGGTATGTTTGCTGACTTTATTGACGAAGCATCGGTTGAGTTGATTGGCGTTGAACCTGCAGGTAAAGGCCTTGATACGGCAATGCACGGCGCGCCGCTTAAACACGGTAAAACAGGTATATTCTTTGGCATGAAATCACCGTTAATGCAAAACAGTGACGGACAAATTGAAGAATCGTATTCAGTTTCTGCCGGACTTGATTTTCCATCGGTAGGCCCACAACATGCACATTTAAACGCTATTGGTCGTGCTCGTTATGAGTCGGCAACCGATGATGAAGCACTTGAAATGTTCCAAACACTCGCTCGTTGTGAAGGCATTATTCCTGCATTAGAATCAGCCCACGCACTTGCTTACGCCGTTCGCATGGCAAAGGAAGCCACTAAAGAAACCATTTTAGTGGTTAATTTATCAGGTCGTGGTGACAAAGATATTTTCACAGTGGCAGATATTTTAGAGGCCAAACAAAAACAACAGGAGAGCGGCAATGAGTAACCGTTATCAAGCAAAATTTGCTGCACTGAAAGCACAACATCAAGGCGCATTTGTTCCCTTTGTGACCATTGGCGATCCAAGTCCTGAATTATCGATGAAAATCATTCAGACCTTAGTTGATAATGGCGCTGATGCACTTGAATTAGGTTTTCCTTTTTCAGATCCATTAGCCGATGGTCCGGTGATACAAGGTGCTAACCTGCGCTCATTAGCGGCAGGTACTAAACAAAGTGATTGCTTTGACATTATCGCTAAAATACGTGCGCAATATCCTGAGCTGCCTATCGGATTATTGCTATATGCCAACTTAGTATTTGCTAATGGTATCGATTCATTTTATGCCAAAGCACAAGCTGCTGGTGTTGATTCAGTATTGATTGCCGATGTGCCTGTAGAAGAATCAAAACCCTTTAGTTTGGCTGCAAAAGCACATGGTATCGCGCCTATCTTTATTGCACCGCCTAATGCTGATGCTGACACCTTAAAACTGGTTAGTGAACAAGGTGAAGGTTATACCTACCTATTATCTCGTGCCGGCGTAACGGGCACAGAATCCAAAGCGGGTGAGCCAATTGAGAATATTCTGGCGCAACTGGTCGAATTTAATGCCCCACCGCCACTATTAGGTTTTGGTATTGCTGAACCGGAGCAAGTACGCGCCGCCATCAAGGCTGGAGCAGCGGGTGCTATTTCAGGTTCTGCCGTGGTTAAAATCATTGAAGCGCATCAACATGATGAAGTGACATTATTGGCCAAACTCGCCGAATTTACCGCAGCAATGAAAGCGGCTACATAACGACCACTTTCAGGTTGAAAAAGGAGCGATTTTATTGCTCCTTTTTTTATGTCCGTTATACTAGGATAAATATCAACCAATTCGGTATTATATGAAAAGTTCGTTAATAGGGATTTTAACGATTGCCATTCTATCTGTTATCTGCAGTTTTAAAACTGTGGCGACGTCTGAACAACCTAAAATTATTGTCACTTATAATGCTGCAATTCAAGGCACTGACCCAAAACAGGCTTATTTTGTGTCGTTACTTGAACTTGCGTTAGAGAAAAGTCGCGATAAATATGGCGACTTTCAAATGAATGCCGCCATGATCCAAATGCCGCAGGGTCGAGCACTTAAAATGGTGGCTGATAACACGATTATTGATGTTGTCTGGACCATGACCAGCATTGAACGAGAAGATCAATTACAAGCTATTTATGTGCCATTACTTAAAGGACTAATGGGTTACCGAATTGGGCTGATCCGTAAAAATGATCAAGCTAAATTTGACAACATAAACGCCATAGAAGACATCAAAAAGACCTTAATTGGCCAAGGCGCTGATTGGCCAGATGTACCTATTTTGCACAGTAATGGTTTTACCGTCACATCTGGCAGTGATAGTCGTTTAATAGCCATGTTACTGAAAGGTCGCTTTGACTACTATCCCCGCTCAATACACGAACCATGGCGAGACTTGGACCGTTATCCAGACCTAGCACTTGAACAAAAAATCTTATTAAAGTATCCCGCGCCCATTTATTTTTTTGTCAGTAAAGACAACACATCCTTAGCTCAGCGCATCGAATACGGCCTCAGAAAAGCTATCGATGACGGTAGCTTCGATGACTTATTCTATAACCACCCAATCACTCAAGGTATGCTCAGTAAATCCGAATTAGATAACCGCACCGAATTTGTGCTGCATAATCCCTTTTTATCTAAAAAAAGTGCTGATCTACTAAGTGAAACTCAGTTATGGCTCACCTTAAAACAACAATGATCACTAAGGTTGCAATTGCACAACTGCTTATGGTTCATAAACACTATCTCATCATGTTACAATCGGCGTATATTGTCGTAGTGACAGCGGTTTGTTGTCCTTTTTCTGCAAGAGATTTTTATGAAACAACTGTTAGACTTTTTACCACTGGTCATTTTTTTTGCCGTTTACAAATTCTATGATATCTACGCCGCAACAGGAGTATTGATTGCTGCCACGGCTATTCAACTCGTCATTACATATCTGATTTATAAACATATTGAAAAAATGCATTTAGCCACCTTCGCCATGGTGACTGTATTTGGTTCGCTCACCCTATTTTTCCACGATGATGCTTTTATCAAATGGAAAGTCAGTATTGTTTATGCCTTGTTTGCTATAGGGTTAATTGCCTCACAAATCATGGGAAAATCAGCGCTTAAGAGCATGTTAGGCAAAGAAATGAAAGTAGACGATAGAATATGGACTCAAGTCACATGGTATTGGGTTGGATTTTTTGTATTATGTAGTTTCGCCAATATTTATATTGCGTTTAATTTACCTTTAGAAACCTGGGTTAACTTCAAAGTATTTGGCTTAACCGCCCTTACCTTAATTAACACAGTGATAACGGTAGTTTATCTGTATAAAAATATGCAAGATGACAACTCGCAACCTACTGATAACCAATAATTGTTTATGTAAAATCAAATAAAGGAAGCAGCTATATGTGGTATATGATTTCATCTCAAGATATTGAAAACAGTTTAGAAAAACGTTTATCTGTTCGTGCTGAACATTTAGCCCGTTTACAAGTTTTAGCCGATGAAGGCCGTTTATTAACCGCTGGACCACATCCTGCTATTGATAATGAAAATCCTGGTGAAGCGGGTTTCACAGGGTCATTAGTGGTTGCTGATTTCCCTTCATTAGAAGATGCACAAGCTTGGGCAGATGTGGATCCTTATATTGGTGCTGGCGTGTACAAAAGCGTTATCGTTAAGCCATTTAAACGAGTGCTTCCTTAATGAAAATAGTTTCTTTTAATATCAATGGTATTCGTGCTCGTTTGCATCAACTGCAAGCTCTCATCGACAGTCATTCACCCGATATAATTGGCTTACAAGAAACCAAAGTACATGACGAAGCTTTTCCTGTTGCTGACGTTGAGGCTATGGGGTACAAAGTCCATTATCATGGTGGCAAAGCACATTACGGTGTCGCTATGCTGTCAAAAGCAGAACCTCTTGAAATCATTAAAGGGTATGAAACCGATGATGAAGACGCGCAACGCCGTCTTATTATTGGTCAGTTCACACAAGATAATGGCCGTATATTAACGGTTTTCAATGGTTACTTCCCACAAGGTGAAAGTATCCATCACGAAACGAAATATCCAGCTAAGCGCAAGTTTTATCAAGACTTAATGCTGCATTTAGATAAACATCACAATCCAAGTGAAGACATCGCGATTATTGGCGACATTAATATTTCGCCAACCGATTTAGACATCGGTATTGGTGAGGTTAACGCCAAACGTTGGTTAAAAACCGGTAAATGTAGTTTCCAACCAGAAGAACGTGAATGGTTAGCACGTTTACAGCAATGGGGCTTTATCGACAGTTTCCGTCAATTACACCCTACTCGCACTGAACGTTATTCATGGTTTGATTATCGTAGTAAAGGTTTTGATGATAACCGTGGACTTCGAATTGACGTCATTCTGGTCACAGAGTCAATGTTGCCACGTTTAGTTGAGTCAGATGTAGATTACGAATTACGTGGTATTGATAAACCATCAGACCATGCGCCAATTTGGAGCACATTTAGTTAATCTAAGTGGATGTTAACTGACCCTTAGATTAAACGACATGATGCTTGAACAAAAAACGCTATGCCTAACAGCATAGCGTTTTTTTATGATTGTTGACTCTGCATTAGCCATTAGCCCATGCTTGTAGTTAACCCATATTAGCCGTTAACTAACCTAAACTTGGAATAATAAACACCTTTCAAACTGCTCCCTATCTTGCTAACTTTGTCTTGCTAACTTTATTGAATTAACTTGCAGTAGGCTTAACTAAAAAAAGTAACGGCTAGACACTTGCCATTGTTGCTCAAGCAGTTCGACCGATTCATTAAGATACGCTCTAGCAGGACGAGTTGAATCAACAGCATTGTATTCAAATTGGATAAACCACGGTCTATCGAGTTGATATTGATACGCAAGGGTCAATGATTGGCCATCTTCATTATTATTATCTTCAGGAGTAAGATCATTATCGGTAACAGAAAAGTCTTCAACTCTTAAACTTAATCTGTGCTTGTCCCAACGTTTACTCAATAACACGTAACCCGATTGAAAATCATTATCGACCACAGGATAACCATCAGTGTTGGTCATTAAGGTGGTTCCTTGCATAAATTGACTGATTAAACTGACACCAAAAGGCAAACGCCATTTTGCGCCAACATGACCAAACTGGGTCAACCACACATATTGACCTTGCTTAACAATATGCGTATTGGCGTTATTATCATAGTAACCCGCTTGAATACTGCCTTTATTACGCCAAGTCCACTTTGCGAGTACATGCCCACCGATACGGTCGTCAAGTTCAGTAAAAGGGTCTGAGTTAGCGGCTTGGGCCTCTAACATACCCCCCTCTTCCATTGCAGGAATGGCAGCGATGGGAATGGTTTCTTGCACTAATGTTTGTCTTGAGGTTTGAGTCCAACCGTGCCAAGCCAGCATCGCGCCGGTGGTATCGTTAAACATAAAGGCTTCTGCAGTTAACGAAAAATCATGCTCTGATTGCCGATATTTCCCTAATGATTCAACCGTTGTCGACAGGCCAATATGCCTAACCTCTTCGGCCAGCCAACTATTCATGGTTGAATAGTTTAAGGTGAAAGGTGATGCCCATGCGGTAGCAACATTTTCTAACGATATTTGCGGATACATCAAGCCAAACTGAACATCAAACCGAATACCTTGCTCACTCGGAATATCCCGATAACGTAAAATGGCTTCAGTGATACCTAACCCATTATTGATACCATCAACATATCCATTCGCCACAATACGACTCGACCAGGCATCGCCCCATTGGCTGTGATAACTTAACCCCAGTTGTGATAAGGCTAAGTGCGCGCCATTATTAACGCCAAACTTGCCCAATCCACCATCCAAATAAGAATCGATGCTATCGGCATAACCAACACGGACATCTATCACGCCACTGAAATCATGCTCAACATCTGCATGACCAATCACGTCATTATCCAATGGTTCGGCATAAATACTGCTACTCACACACAGTAAGCAACACACTATCCTTGTACGTAAGCCGCAAATAATCAATTCTCCTACAGGTAATCAGATTGCCCTAACCAGTCATTAAACTGCTGTTCAGGCAATGGTCGCGACAAATAAAAGCCTTGGCCCATTTCGCAGTTTAGATTGGTTAACCATTCTAAAGTAGCCTTATCTTCAATGCCTTCGGCAACCACTTTAAGGCCTAAATTATGAGCTAATTGTAACGTCGATTGCACAATGATTTGGTCTGCTTCATTTTCAAGTAACTTTTGCACAAACGACTTATCAATTTTAAGTTCATCGACCGGCAGCTGTTTCAATTGTGCCAATGAAGAATAGCCAGTGCCATAGTCATCTATTGATAACGTGAGTCCATTTTGACGCAATAACGTGAGCTGTTTTATTGCCAGCTCGGGATCAGATACCACCGCATCTTCAGTTATTTCTAACGTCATCGCGGTAACAGGTACATTATGCTCAGCGAGGGCATTAATGACCCAGTGGCAAAACTGCTCGTCTTTTAAATTTTCAGCCGAAATATTTACTGCTATACACATATCAAGGCCCAGTAATTGCCAACGATGATATTGAGCCATCGCTTCGGTAATCACCCAGCGGGTCAATGCATCCATTTGCATGGTTTTTTCAGCGATAGGAATAAACGTATCCGGTGGAATAATGCCTCTAGCGGGATGATCCCAACGAACTAACGCTTCAACATGGGTAATTTTTTGTTTGGCTAAGTTTAATTTTGGTTGGTAATAAAGCACTAACTGATTTTGCTCAATCGCCACTTTAAGCTCGTTAATGAGTTGAAAACGTTCAATGCTATTTTTATCGATATTGGCATCGTAGATTTGATAATCACGCTTATTTATTTTAGCGTGCTGCAAAGCCGTGTCAGCTTGTCTTAGCAGGGTAACAATATCTACGTTTGGCTGATAAAAACTGACACCAGCAGTAAACTGCAAATGTAACATTACATCTTGATAGTGATAATCTTGGCCAATCTGATCTTGGAGCTTTTTGAGAAGCACATCAAACGATTGATGTTCACAATGCTTAAATGCTAAAACAAACTCATCACCCGACAATCGATAAGCTAAGGCATCGGGATTAACCTCACATAAACGTTTAGCCACTTCTTTAATTACTTCATCACCTACAGCGTGACCTAAGGTGACATTAATTTCAGTCATACGGCGAATATTAATTAAACACAGCCCCATGGTTGACCCCGATACTAACCAAGGTTCAATCATGCGCTGTAATTCATTACGATTGCCTAAATTGGTTAATGGGTCATGATAGGCTTGATGAGCAATGGCTTTTTCTCGTTGTAGAATAGCTTGCTGCATCGAGGTAAATTCATTGGCTAATTGCTGTAGCTCAATACTGGAATCGACACTCACATTAGAATCATAATTACCTTGTGCGATAAAACGTGCCTGGGCAATTAACTGTGTAATAGGTCGAGTGATACTGCCCGATATCCAAAACGCCAACAGTAAGGACACCGGTAACATCATGACTAACACCGCAACTTGTTGTAACCACTGAGACTCTATTGATGCCAATAAATCAGAGCGGGATTTATACATATAGGCATGTAGAGACTGACCATCGACTTCACCTAAAGATTGCTTCCAGAGAATATAATCGTGGTTGGTTTTCTCTTCAATGATATAACGCGATAATAATGAGCTTTCATCTTCAGGCAACGACAGACCTGAATGACCAATTTCAATGACTTTACTTTCAGTTGTTAACATAAAACCGCTGTTTAAGCCGGTGAGCTTCTGCAACGAATTAGCTAAGGTATCATCGATAAGAAACCCAAAACCCACCCAACCGATAACGCTATTACCGCCACTAGTGAGTGGTGAAAACTTAATTTGATACAGTTTATTATCTAATAAATAGAATGGACTTAGTGTTTCAAATTCAGAACCTAACTTGTATCGAAACACCTCGTTCTGCTCCGAGCCCAGAGCAACGGCTTCACGACCTAATTCACCTTGTGAAGCCACCAGCTGGCCAATAACTTTACCTTCAGCAGACACCGCCATTGCTAAAGATGCATTAATCCGACTGCGATGATTATTTAACGCCACTAGAAAACTACGATTATCGCCATCAATAAAGATATCTTTTAAACCAAAATCCTTTGCGGCCGTCGCGGCAAATGCAGCCAAATAATAATTTCGGTTATCATATTGCGACTCGAAAACTAAACTCGCTACTTCAAGTTGATTGGCCACATACTGTTGCTCTAACCTTTGATTAGATTGATACGTTAACCAAAAAGACAAACTCAGTACGGCAATGATTAGCAATACAAAAAAAGCAAAAATCCGAGTTTGCAACCGATTAAAAAATAGCAATACTAGTATCCTTCTAAAAATTCAAATTCATCTAAACTTTGCTGGCTGGGAATATTATCAAATTCTGCCTGTAAGGTGATAGTCAAAGCGTTATCTCTAGGGAAATGAACAGTTTTCACTTGCTGATTATCAGGCATTTTTAGCTGTGGATGCCACACAACCAGCTTGAAGTCATCAGCAGGTAAATCCGCAAATGTTACTATCCCTTCTAAATTGGTCACAGCATAATACGGGGTGTCGACCACCAATAAATGTCCAGACATCCAGTCATGAACATTGCAGCCCATAGACACATGCCCTGTTTGCTCAAATCTCAATATTTGCTGTTGTTGCTGATGACGAAGTTTGAATGAAAAACGCTTCGGCCCTAATGCAGAAAAAATATGATGAGTAATATCATCTTCATTGACAAAAGCCACATCATTGCCTTTTTGTACAACAGTAATATAGGGAGAAAACTGCTTATCTTTTTGATGAACTTCAGCTTTTGGCGGAGCAACGGTGGTAACAATATTGGCAGGGTCGCTGGGGAGTAAATACACCACCATGTTTTGTGCTGGTTGGCCTTGGGCATTTAACACCGCAATACTCTGCGGTGCTGCGATCGCGGCAGAGGTACTCAATAATACACAGCTTAAGGTCAGCGCGATAACAACGCGCGTAGAGATAATAATCATTGATACTCCTAATGATGTTTGCCGAATAACACAATAAAGCGCCGCAATAAGGTGGCGATGACACATACACCATGCTATTCACAGATATCTAATAGTATAATGCGACTAACTCAAGTGGTGTTCGACGACTAAATTAGAGTCAATACACTTAAACCACCACTTAACAACTTAGTAACAGACCAGATACCTTAGTACTTTATTTCAAGCTAATCAAAAATATATCAACGATCTCCTCTTTAATGATAAGGCTGTAAGCGCTAGATTTTATATTGACTTAAAATCGCAGCTAAACCTTTAGACGATTGATTCAAATCTTTAGCTAATACACCAGCTTGTTTGGAAGTACTGCGAATCGTTTCCGATTGATGACGAATTTGATTAAGTTGTGAGGCGATATCCCTCGCAGACATGCTTTGTTGTTCCGCGGATGCGGCTATTTGGCTGCTCATATCGAACACCGCATTAATAGACTCAGCCATATGAGTAATATCATCACCGACCGCCTTAATGCTCGCACTCCCTTGGTCTGCTTCAGCAACAATCACATTGGTAATACTGGTCAGTTTTTTAGAACCTTGTTGCAACCCTTCAATCATGTTTTGAATTTCTACGGTGGCTTTTTGGGTACGCCCCGCAAGGGTTCGCACTTCGTCCGCCACCACAGCAAAACCACGACCTTGCTCCCCGGCACGCGCCGCTTCAATGGCAGCATTTAATGCCAATAAATTGGTTTGTTCAGAAATACTATCAATGGTAGTAACAGCATCATTAATTTGGGTGGCATCGCGGGAGAGCTGCTCGACAGATGAAAACGCTTCAGCGATACGCTCAGACAAATAGCTAATACGTTTGACGGCATCGTTAATCTTACTTTGGCTTTGATCCATTTGCGTTGCATTTTGCTTAGTATTTAATGATGTATCACTCGCGTGATGTGACACATCGGCTATGGCGGCCGTCATTTGATCCATGGCGTGTGCCACTGAGTCTAAAAAGTGATGTTGCTGATCAATCAGCTCGTCGTTGGTACTGGCTTGATGATTAAACTCGTTAGCGGCAACAGCCAAGGTTTCAGCATTACTGCGGATAGCACTGACCATTTCACTCATATTATCGGCGCAACGATCAATATCTTTGGCGATTAAACTGAAGTCGTCTGTACCAAAAAAATTTAACCTCATGGTTAAATCACCGTCAGCTAGACGCTTGATTGCCATGTACATTTCCCATAAACCTCCCCCTAATGAGGTTGAGATCCAGTAACTCAACTGAAATAAGGGTAATAAACCCACCAATGCGATTATTAACATAAAACTAGTTTGGCTTAACGGCTCTTGTTCCGACGGTTGTACATTTTGACTCATCGTTAAAAATTGGTTGCCCACACTCGCCGATGCCGTCACTACATCGCCGCTGCGTAACGTATTGTCGCGCCCAGATAGCTGCAATTGATTTTCTTGGGCAAATTGCTTGAGGGCATCATTTGCTAAACCTTGATTATTAGCAACCGAAGCATAACTTTCAATACTTGCTTTAACACGTTGTAACGATGTTTGTTCAATTAAGTCGTTTGTTTGTTGGTAATTCATTAGCGCTACAACACTGGTGATCAATGCCACAAGTGAACACACCACCCAAAATTTTCCATTTAGGCTGAATTTAATCAAGATTGCATCAATTTTTCTAAACTGGATTTGCTTCATATAAGCTTCCTAAGGCAATTGGCCATTATCTCAACAGTGAGAACAAAACGACATAAACGAATAACACCCACACAAACGCCAATTAATATTATAGAAGAGTCTGATTATTCAGATTCAATTACTATTCAATAACCAACATTTTTAAATTTTTTTGTTTGCACACAATAATAATGCCTAAGTGCGCATACACTTAGGCATTTGGCTTATTTATTATCGGCTTAAGATAATAAAACTTAAGTGCTATAGCTCACGAAAATGGCTAGATCGATAAAAACTTATTAAGCGGTAAATCGCGATATCTGATCCCCGTGGCCGCAAAAATTGCATTGGTTAAACTCGGTGCAACAGGCGGTACGCCTGGCTCACCAACACCGGCAGGTTTTGCCGTAGACTCAATAATATAGGTCTCAATATCTGGGCATTGCGGTAAACGCAATAACGGATAATCATGGAAGTTAGATTGTTCAACCTTGCCATCTTTAAAGCTGATTTCGCCCATCATGGCTAAACTTAACCCAAAAATGATTGCGCCTTCTAGTTGTGATTTAACCCGATCAGGATTAACCACTCTACCGGCGTCAATCACCGCTATGGATTTCAATACTTTAAGCTGTTTATCCACCACTTCAACTAATGTTGCTACCGCAACATAGCTAACAAAACTGCGATGAACAGCCATACCCCAACCTTGGTTTTCAGCCGCTTTAGGCGCATCTGCCATTACCGCTTCTAACTTATCTAACACCTTATGATAACGGCCCACATCAACGGGATGATCCGCTAACTCCTCACCGTAATTACCATAAGTAAAAGCTTGATTTTCAAACGGCTCAATTCGAGACGGACCTAATAAATCACGCCACATTTGCACACAGGGTTTGTTAGCATTTACCGCTATTTCGTCGACAAAACTGCCAATACCAAAAGCATGTTGAATATTACATACTGATCGCATCCAACCTATACGAGTGTGTGCAGGAGCTTTAACGGCTTCAAGTTGGATATTTTTAAGGGCTAGCGGTACATCGCTAAAACCTAAATCAAGTTCGCCAGCTGAAGGATATTCAACACCTTCGGCAAATGTTGAACTAATTGAAGGGAAACCAGTACGCGCTAACAATGCTGTCGGCATCTTATTGCTGTCTAATGCAACTTGATACATCTGTGCACTGATCGCATGGTAATAACCGTTTTGAATTTCGTCTTCTCGACTCCAGCAGACTTTGATCGGCTTATTGAGTTTTTGCGATAAAATAGCGGCTTCAACACTAAAGTCCGGCTTAGATTTACGTCCAAAACCACCGCCCAACAAAGTCACATTAACCGTAACTTGCTCTTCTTTAAGCCCTAACGCACCTGCCACATTTTGCTGGGTACTTTGTGGTGTTTGGCTCGAAGCCCACAACTCGCAACCTTCAGCCGTCACATTCGCCGTTGCTACTGGCGGCTCCATCATTGCATGAGTTAAATACGGAACGGTATAAACGGCCTTAACCGAAGAAGCTTGTGGCCAATCAGTAACAGACTCACCTAATTGACGCATCACTTTACCCGGTTGGTTAACTCGCTCAACCAAGCCTTGCAAATACGTCTCTGAGTCATGACTATCATTAATCGATTTAGACCAGGTAATGGTTAACGCTTTACGTGCTTCAATTGCACTCCAGCTGTTTGTTGCAATCACGGCAACCCCACCTAGAGCTTGGAATAATGGCGCACCTTTAGGCACTGGCAAAGTAATAATATCAACCACCCCAGCAATCTTACGGGCTTTTGCATCATCAACACTAACCACATCACTGCCTAACACTGGCGGACGAGTGATACTGGCATACAACATTCCATCGAGTTTAATATCATATCCGTATATTGCTTTACCCGTTAGCATCGCATCCATGTCGACAATGGTGTGGGATTGACCGATATGAGTGAATTCACTTTCGGGCTTGAGCACAACCGAATCTAACTCTGGCATCGCTAATGTCGCTGCAACTAGTGCTAACTCACCGTAAGTAAGACTCTTTTTACTGCCTTTGTGATGGACTTTATGAGCTTTAGCGTACACTTCAGTCACTGGAACTTGCCATATTTGTGCTGCGGCTTGTTCAAGCATGGTTCTGGCGGTTGCGCCCATTTGGCGCATACGTTGATAATGCTTACGGATACTGCGGCTACCATCGGTATTTTGGCTGCCGTAACGTTTATCTGCTAAACCTTGAACCACGACAACCTTATCCCAATCAGCTTCCAATTCATCAGCTAAAATTTGTGGTATGCCCGTTCGGATCCCTTGTCCCATCTCAGAGCGATGACAAGTCAAATACACCTTATTGTCTTCACCAATGGCCACAAACAAGTTCATCATTGCTTGCTTGTCTTGAGCTAACGCCATTGGGCTCCAACTTAAGCCTGTTGCGCCTAACGCTAATCCACCACCGACTGCACCAAATATCTTTAATACGTTACGACGACTAATATTTTCAACTGCTGTGAATGTGGTCATGATCACGCCTCCGAAGCCGATTGAATAGCGGCTTTTATCCGTGGATAAGTCCCACAACGACAAATATTACCTGACATGGCATCGGCTATTTGTGTTTCAGTAGGTTTGGGCGTCGAGGTTAATAACGCAGCAGCAGACATTAACTGCCCCGCCTGACAATAACCACATTGCGGTACATTATGCTCTAACCAAGCTTGCTTTAACTTTTCAGCCTCAAGACCTTCAATAGTGGTAACTTGCTTGCCTTGTACTTGTTTTAAACTGGTTAAACACCCGCGCATAGGACTACCGTCAACATGAATAGTGCATGCCCCACAAAGCCCTGCGCCACAACCAAATTTGGTGCCAGTTAGGCCTAATATGTCACGCAATGCCCAAAGAACGGGCATATTAGGGTCAGCATCGAGGGTGAAATCCTTTCCATTTACCATCAGTTTTTGTGTTGGGGTTGTCATAATTAATCCTTATTATCTAACCAACGAGCTAAGTCAGCTGGTGTATCAATATCAAATTGCGCTTGTTCCATCTGAACAACGTTCAAGCTATTATTTTTATCATGTTGTTTTAAAATGCTTTTAGCACCTTTATCGCCATCAATCGACATCAAAACATTAATATCTTCAGCTAAAAAAATAGCTGGAACACCCACATTTTGCAGGTAAAAAGCGCAAGTAGTTAAGTTATTACGAATATAGGCTTCTATCAATTGCAAATACTCCGTCTCTTGCAAAGCCACTTGGTCGGCTAATACGATTAACATTGCATCTGCTTGTTGGCTTTGAGCATAACGCCCTGCAAGTTTTACCGAGCTTGATAAGCCTAACTGCCAATTATCATTGATGAGCCGATGATGATCCGCAGTGATCGCCAATACTTCATCCGTTTGATGTGCACCTAACATTACCACCGCTGGGGCGATACCCACTGCGGTGGTGACGCGATCGAGAGTCTGCAGGCAATGCTCAAGTAAGCTTAGTTCGCCTTGCACTTTGGCGACAATTTTAGCACCGTTAAAACGGCTGCTAGCGCCAGCGGCTAAGATTACAGTAACAATTTTAGGCTTCATGAATGCATGTACTCTGAGAGTTTATGACAACATCACCGTGTCAAGGCTGGTTAACTGACTTTGATACAGCACTCCATGGCATTGGGATAATATACTGAGCCCAACCGAACCAGGCAGCTCGCCGCCTAATGCTAACCCTGCAGGTGCCGAAAAATAGCCACTAAAATCATCGACACTGAGTTCAGCCATGCTCAACACCTTGTCACGACGATGGGTAGGGCCCAATAACGAAATATAAGCCAAAGGTATGGTTTGGAGTACCTGTAATGTTTTAGCATCAATTTGTAAATTATGGCTCATCACAAAGGCGGCATCTAAACTAGCCAAAAGTGTTGTAGACACTTCTGCTGTTGGTTTCTTGATGATCTGACATCCAGGAAAATCATAAGTACGCGCATAAGCAGTACGTTCATCAAACACACTGACTTTCCAACCAAGTGTTTGCGCCATTTGTGCAATAGGTTGTGCATCTAAGCCACCACCAAAAATACCAATGTGTACTGGTGGTCTAACTGGAATATGCAACACAGTATTATCTTGATCGACTACTGCGCGAGTTTTACTCTTGAGAGTGACAGATGTTGATAGCTCGGCGCCTTGTTCGACAAAGTGACCACTTAGTTTATTGACCGGCGTGCCATCTGCAACAACATCAATTTGATACACACCTGCATGACCACGCATTAAGGCGTCATGGACACTCACCAAACCAAGATAATTGTTCGATTTATTTAACGACACCATCATGATATTAACAATACCACCACAACCCAACTGATAACTGGTATCAGACTCATCGGTTGCGTCATAGGTTAACTGAATAACTTGCTGAGTTTGAATCGCACGTTGGGCGTGACGACGTAAATCCGCCTCAAGACAACCACCACTTAACATCCCTAGGCTTTTACCCATTGGATGAAATAGCATTATGGCGCCAGGTTTGCGGTAAGAAGACCCTTGTACTTGGGTAAGAACGGCGAGTACCCAGTCTTCTTGATAAGAAGGTAACCAGGTATCGAGTAAATCAACGAGGTGTTGAACCATGTTGGCTGTCCATCATTTGTAAACGCATTATCTTAAGCTAACAGACTGCGTTTACAATGCAAAGAATCAATGGTTTCAACTTATTAATAAATAACCTCAATGACCTGATCACATAACAATTTGTTAATCAAATAACTGATCGGCAACAAAAGGGTTATGTTGTCGCTCATCAGCGAACGTCGACATAGGCCCATGACCGGGAATAAAACTGACATTGAGCCCTAATGGCCATAATTTGGTGGTAATGGAGTGAAGTAAATCTTGATGATTAGATTGCGGAAAATCAGTTCGACCAATTGAGCCTCTAAAAAGCACATCGCCAACCCAAGCTAAATCAGCCATTTTATCATAAAAAACAATGTGTCCGGGTGTATGCCCTGGACAATGCAACACCTGTAAATGTTGTTCTCCCACACTCACTTCATCACCTTCATTAAGGTACTGATTCGGCTCAAAAGCTTCAGCGCGTGGAAAACCAAAGTTTTGACTTTGTTTAACTAAATTTTCTAACCAAAATTTATCCGCTATGTGCGGGCCTATAATCGGAATAGCTAATTTTTTGGCTAATTCAGCTGCTCCACCAACATGATCTATATGACCATGGGTTAATAATATTTGTTCAACACTTAACCCTAACTTAGCCACCTCAGCTAAAATTCGGTCAATATTGCCACCAGGATCAACAACCGCAGCCTTTAAGGTCTTTTCGCACCATATAACACTACAATTTTGCTGAAAAGGCGTTACGGGGATGATTTGATACTTCATCGACAACCTCGTTCTTTATGATCATTCGGTTAATTATCAGTTAATTTTACCTAGGCAGATTTGATCTAGATACCTATTTAATGTGATTTCCATCGAGTTACCGATTGTTAATCGTTAAGATGGCTCATAAAATAGTACCATTCGCGCCTAAATAAGTGCCCAAACACCGTATGAGTCAAACCATATAGATGCGCCTCTAACACCAAAAAATAGCACCGGTACATCAGAGTTTGAAAAAATTTGCTGTACCATTAATCAACACTGAATAGGCATTATATGCACACAGAACTCACCTTAGCAGACATTGTTGCTCGTAAGCACTTTTTCTCTGTGCCGTTAGACTATCAACAAAGTCCAAGTAAACAGATTACAGTTTTCGCTCGGGAAATTGTCAGCGTTGAGAACCAACATAAAAAGTTGCCTTATTTAGTGTTTTTTCAAGGTGGGCCAGGATTTGGTGCCGTCAGACCGATCAGCAATAACGGTTGGATAAAACGTGCGTTAACTGAATATAGAGTGTTATTACTCGACCAACGAGGCACCGGACTATCAAGCCCAGTTAATGCCACCAGCTTAAGCTACATGAGTTCAACAGACCAAGCGGACTACCTAAGCTTTTTTCGTGCAGACAATATTGTTCGAGATGCGGAGTATATTCGCGCAAAATTATCGCCAGACCAACCTTGGAGTATTTTAGGCCAAAGTTTTGGTGGGTTTTGTGTATTGCATTATTTGTCTGCTGCGCCAGAAGGCCTAAAAGAGGCATACATTACTGGTGGTATTCCTTCACTAGACCGCCCTGCCGAAGAGGTTTATCAAGCCACTTATCAACGTGTCATCGCTAAAAACAATGACTTTTTCAAGCGCTTTAGTGATGCACGCACCTTAGTCGATGACTTAGCAAAATACCTTTACGAAAACAAAGTCTACTTAGCCACTGGCGAGCAACTCACAGTTGAAATGTTGCAGTTGCTAGGCATTAATATCGGTATGGAACAAGGCCCTGAAGCGGTTTACTATCTGCTTGAGCAAGCCTTAATTGAAACGCCGCATGGTATCGACATTAATCCACTGTTTTTACATCAGTTCAGTCAATTTCTCGACTATAACACCAACCCTATTTTTGCATTAATGCATGAGTCTATTTATTGTCAGCAACAAGCATCAACTTGGGCCGCACACAGAGTACGAGCACAATACAGCCAATTTAACTATCGTCCTGATAAACCATTATTGTTCACTGGCGAAATGGTCTATCCGTGGATGTTTGCCCAATTTGAACAACTCATTCCACTGCAACAAGCAGCTGAACTTATCGCAGCGAAAAAAGACTGGCCTGCGTTATATGACCTAGAGAAACTGGCGAATAATAAAGTCCCGGTTGCAGCCGCGATATACAGCGAAGATATGTTTGTCGAAATGCAATACAGTTTAGAAACCACAAAAAAAGTGGCGAACCTTAAGTATTGGCTCACATCAGAATATGAGCACAATGGTATTCGTATGGACGGCGAACGCGTACTCGATAAATTGATCAGCCTCAATCGTGGCCACTGTTTGCGCTAGTGACTCAATACTGGTCAACGTGTTCAGCTTCAGTAACTTAAAAAAGGGGGCATAAGAGTAATCTTATGCCCCCTTTTTCATTAATATCAGTCGCGTAAATAGCGACGGATCAATTATAAAACCTGTAATACTTGCTCAATGTTTAAACGAGATTTTGGTAACTTGGCGTTGTAGTCTTCATCTGAATGATGATAACCAAATGCTAATGCAACTTCACACACATAACCGTCCAACTCTTTAGCAAATATTTGGCCTAGCATTTCACTATCAACACCTTCCATGGGCGTAGAGTCGATACCAAGACGCGCTAGCGTATGCATAGTGTTACCTAGTGCTAAATAGGTCTGTGACTTAGTCCAAGCCGCATTGTTACCCGCTTCATCAGTGTTTAAGTCAACAAATGCGTATCCACCAAATGCAGCTTCGCGATCTTCAGGCTTAGTACGGCCATCAATAATGCCTTGATCTACCACTTTGGCATAATCTTCACGGGTATACTTAGGGTTATATGCAAACAATATAGTATGTGAAGCCGTTTTAGCATGCGGTTGATTAAACTGAAACTTATTAGCATAAGAGTCATGTAAACGTTGCTTGGCCTCGTCACTTTCAATCACGATAAACTTCCATGGTTGAGAGTTAATTGATGACGGCGATAACACCATAGCGTCATAAATCACGGCTAAATCTTCTTTTGGCACGCGTTTAGTCGCATCGTAGCGTTTGGCGGTGTAGCGTTTTTCTAAATCAGCAATAATGGCATTGGTCATGTGATATCTCGATTTTAATAATTATTAAAAGGACTGGCAGTTAACGACATTGATTAATGCTGTTGATTAATATCATCGAGTAACTAGCCTTGTTAGTCACAACTATTTGTTGTAAATAACATCTAAAATTCAAACTAAACACAGAAAAAACAAAATACAAATTAACAATAAATACAATTAGTTAACAACACAGTTAACTTAAAACTTTCTTTGCATTATTATTGTGCTTAAAAACAATTTTTCAAGGTTTATAGCTCATTAAATTTATCGCTAACAAAAATGGCTTATCGCCATTTAATAGAGCAACCCATGCTGGCTGTTTGTTGTTTAGGCCCTTTGCCTATTGCAGCAATCATTTGCATGGCTTGTAGTAGTTCAGGTTCTCTGTTCGGCGCATCTTGCAAACGGGCATCATCTAAGCGGCCACGATATTGCAATTCACCGAGATGATTAAAACCAAAAAAGTCAGGAGTGCACACTGCACCATATTGCTTAGCCACTTGCTGATCTTCATCCACTAAATAAGCAAATTCAAAACCATGTTGCTTGGCAAAACGCAGCATATTTTGTGGCGAGTCGGCCTCAACATCATGATAATCATTAGACATAACCGCTAACACACTGATGCCTTCAGCCATTAATTGCTTTGTATCCGCAGCTAAACGCGTCGCAACGGCTTTAACATAAGGACAATGATTACAAATAAACATAATTAATAAGCCCTTTTCTCCTAAGTGCTCACTCATGGTAAAAGCATTACCATTGGCATCTTTCAAGGTGAAATCTGGGGCTTTCCAGCCATAATCGCAAATGGGTGTATCAAGTAGCATCAGTTTCCTTAAGCGTGTCGCTGTATGTCTATAGCCCTATTACAGCTCAATTCACTCAATATTCAAGGCTATCGGCGTTAATGTGGTTATGATATACAAAAGTTTAATCGCCATATACAGCATAATAATTGAAACATTATCAATTATTATTAGAAAATAAACTCACAAACAAAAATAGCCAACCTAAGTTAGCTATTTAGAGACTCTTTAAACACGATGGAATTACCCCTGAGAAACCACCGCCCGATAACCATCTTGGTTTTCATCTTGCACAAACTCAATATAATGCTGAATACTGTCTAGGCTATCTTCTTGATAATGCGAGACATACAACAATTGACTTAAGTGTTCTTTGGCAATGAGTTCAAGGGCATTTTTAATCAGTCGGCGTCCCAAATAATCCAAACCTTGATAAGGCTCATCGAGGATCAATAAGGTGGGTTGTTTCACTATGGCGCGAGCAATGAGTAATAAGCGTTGTTGGCCATATTCTAATTGCCTAAATGACGATTTACTTAAATGGCCCATGTGTAAAATGGCCAACCATTCTGTAGCGACAGATATTTGTTGTGCCGTCGGTTTTTGGTACAAACCAATAGAATCATAAAAGCCAGAAACAATCACATCCAGTGCACTGCAATTAACCCGGTATTGAAGATGTAATGCCGAAGACACCATACCGATGTGTTTTTTAATTTCCCAAATACTTTCGCCAGAACCTCTTTTGTTACCAAAAATATCAATGTCATTACTGTAACATTGTGGATGGTCACCAAAAATAAGCCCAAGCAAAGTACTCTTACCACAGCCATTAGGCCCTTTGACCTGCCAATGCACGCCATTATCAATACGCCAGTTCACACCCGAGAAAATCACTTTATCGCTGTAAGCCACTCGTCCATTGTTTAACTGAAAAACCGGGTTAGCAAATAATGGCTTGTGTCTGTGACGACGAATAAGCGCTAACATATCATCGCTTTGTTGACCCGCTTGCGCCGTTAACTGGGCAATAACAGGATGGTTATCCCACTGTGATTTGGTCATCATAGTGTCTAATTTACCATGACTAAACATAGCAACATGTTCAATCCAATCTGGCATATCTTCTTCACGCGACACCACGACCAGTATTTGTTTGGTTTGAGATAATTGTTGTAAATATTCTGTCAGGGTCTGTCTGTGCGCAACATCAAGACCTGCATAAGGCTCGTCGAGCACTAAAAAAGGCACTTGGGTTGCTACTGCACGGGCAAGCATGACTCTGCGCCCTTCACCGGTAGACAATTGAGCAAAAGGACTTAAGCTTAAATGCGTTAAATCTAATTGCTGCAGCAATTGATGGGTTAAGTCATTGTCATGGCATTGATTAAAAACAACCCCAAACACGGTCGTTTTAGGATCGGTATATCCCAGTGACTCGCTGTCATCTTGCTCTAAAATAGCTTCAAGCAGTGATTGTTGCTCAAGCAATGACACTAATGCCACACAAGCTGGCGTGACACCGGTAATATCGCCACTATACGTTAAGGTTTGTGCATCAACTTGCTGGGTTAATAACTGACCAAGTAATGCACCGACATCACCTTCGGTGCTAAATACCCCCCAAGATTGTTGTGATTCAATCACCCAATCATCAATATCGACTGTGACACTCGATGAACAACACTGCAACTGCGTAAATCTGATTTCCATCTTGCCACTTATCCTAATATTTAACCTGAACTAGGTTTAATCAAGTCGATTTATCACTTGAGTGTCTCATAAGAGACTAAAAAAAATCGACAAAAAAGCAGAACATTTTATGTTCTGCTTTTGGATGTCATTCAATTGAATCGCCAACTTGAATAAAACTAGTCGATAACGGTCATTTCATTCAACGTAAATTCATCAACAGCGCCTTGAGTTGCAGCCACAAAATCGGCTAAATGCTGATTTTCCATATGCACACGCCATAATTCACGGGTCTGCCAAGTCTCATAAAACATAAAGTGAGCAGAGTTGTCATTGTCTCGGTGTAATTCATAGCTAATACACCCTTGTTCAGCGCGTGTAACGTCAATCAGCTTCAGTAACTCAGTTTTCACCAATTCAATTTTGTCCGCTTTGGCTTTAATATTGGCTACAATCGTTAAATGTGACATGTTGATTCCTGTTCGATAATATAAGTGTTCGATAATATAAGTATTTAACATTACTCAATAATATAATTTAAGGTCTTAATTAAAACCCTTCTAACACAATTTTACCAATCGCACGGCCAGCTTCTAACGCCTCATGTGCAGCACGAAGATTTGCAGCATTTATTGCGCCCATGTGCTGGCCTAACGTAGTTTGAATAAAACCTTGGTCGACAAGATCCGCTACTCGGTTAAGTAAACGTCCCTGCTCATCCATATCGACTGCGTTAAACATCGAACGAGCAAACATAAACTCCCAATGTAATGACAAACTCTTTAGCTTTAATTTAGTCACATCAAGCGCAACTGGATCGTCAATCATCGCAATCTTACCAAACGGTGCTAATAACTCTGTGTAACTGTCAAAATAAGTATCGGTGCTGTTTAGACTCGCAACATGAGTAACAGGGCCAATGTTTAATGCCGCTATTTGCGCAACAAGCGGTTTAGTGTGGTCGACAACATAGTCCGCACCCAATTTCTTAACCCACTCACTTGAGCTGGCACGTGATGCGGTACCAATAATGGTTGCACCCGTAATGGCTTTAGCCAATTGTACAAATATAGAACCCACACCACCCGCTGCGCCAACAACCAAAATCACTTCGTTTGATTTCTCTACAGCGCCAGGGCTTTGCTGCTTAATCGATAAATGTTCAAACAACAATTCCCATGCTGTTATCGCCGTTAAAGGTAGTGCAGCAGCTTCTGCATTCGATAAACTCTTAGGCTTCATGCCCACTAAGCGTTCATCTACTAACTGATATTCAGCGTTACTTCCTGTGCGAGTAATATCACCAGCATAGTACACCACATCACCCGGTTTAAATTGACTTGCCTTATCACCCGTTGCAATGACTTCGCCAACCGCGTCCCAACCAATCACTTTTACTTCACCGTCTGCCGGTGGCATGTTTAAGCGCACTTTATAATCGGCAGGGTTAACTGCAATGGCACTCACTTTAATCAATAAATCACGGCCTGTTGCAATGGGTTGATCCAATGTCACATCGATTAATGATTCTGGGTTCGAAATTTCAAGAGACTGTTTATATCCAATAGCTTTCATAAGATTGTTCCTGTGATATATAAAATAAGGTTGCTCAAACTTGATGAGGCTATATTAGCGCTTGTTTTATCTCCCATAAACAGCATAATAATTGAAACATTATCAATTAAAAATGGATAATCATGTTATTAGAAGACCTTTATGTGGTGCTTAAAGTCGCAGAGTTTCGCAGCATCACTGCCGCGGCAACCAATCTAGACATGCGCACCGCCACCGCTAGTGCTGCATTAAAACGCGTTGAAGCCAGTTTAGGCGTTGAACTTTTTATTCGCACCACCCGGCAACTTCGTTTATCGAGCGCTGGCGAAAAGTATATACCGCAGTGTGAGCAAGCCATGTTAATGCTGGAGCAAGCAAAGCAAAACATGAAAGGTGAGCTGGACATTATTGATGGTGACTTACGCTTAGCCATATCATCGGATCTGGGGCGTAATATTGTAATCCCTTGGCTTGATGAATTTATGGATACTCATTCAAAAGTGAGTTTGAGAGTCAGCATTAGTGATGCCAACGTTGACTTTTATCGCGACGCTGTCGATTTAGCTTTACGTTATGGTTCACCTAATGATGCTAATTTATACGGCTTTAAAATTTGTAATGTGCCAAGGCTAATTTGTGCATCACAAACTTACCTTGATAAATTTGGCACCCCAACACATCCACAAGAATTGGCAGAACATAATGCCCTGCTATATCAATTACAAAACTTAACTCACGACATCTGGGAGTTCACCAAAGCTGACAACAGTATTAAAGTAAAAGTATCCGGTGACCGGGTTGCCAATGATGCAGACTTAGTTAGACGTTGGTGCGTTAATGGCAAAGGAATATCAGCTAAGTCATGCTTAGACATGTCACATGACTTACTGACCAATAACCTAGTGAGGATAATGGCGGACTATCCCGTTAAATCCACTGAACTCTGGTTGGTATTTCCTAGCAGACAATCTATTACACCCGCAGCGCGATTACTGCGTGACATGCTTAAAGACAAAACTCGCAGTATTTTACTGCAACTAATAGAGAAAGGCATACTCGATAAAAGCGTGTTGGATTGACAATACTAACTATGACATCTTATTCATTATTATTCCGATAACCTTATTCAATTCTGGCCTACGGCATTAACGTTTTAACGTTCGCTAACTCCAGCGTTGAAGAAGCAAAAGACTATCGCGTAACGACGTGCCAGATGACATAAAACCAAGATAAAAAACCATGAAAAATCGCCCATAAAACAGACTTGTTTACACTCCATGAAATAGCGATAGATAACGCTGTTCCAAAGGTTATGCCGTATTTCGCTATTTCATTCCTTGAATCTTTCATTAATTCTATTCCTTGTTTTATTTGATTCAGTATAAAATCATAATTCAATTGAATAGTGATAATACAAGTAGCTGCGGCAAGTCGGTGCCTAAGCCTGCCTGCCTGCCTGCCTGCAAATAATATTTTTGTTATGTTGTTATACGCCAACATAACCCTAAAAAACGATTAATTCAAAAAGTGCTTTTTCTAAAGGGTTTAACTCTTTTTCACACTCTAACTTTTTTTCACACTCACATTCTTTTTCACAATCAAATTCTTCGCAACCTTCATACCCCTTTGCTTTTGTATGGGGGGTACCTGAAGCGCCAAAATACAAGTAGCGGCTGCCATAAATTAAGCCTAATGTGTCGCTTTATCACCCCAAATTTCATTTAATCTTTTGTCTCTGCCACAATTCCAGCGATAAGCATTATAGCGAATTGGGTTGTTCTTATAGTAATCCTGATGATAACTTTCATCGCCTTTTATAGGATAAAAAATTGAAGCATTTAAAATAGGCGTCACAACTTTACTATTAGGAAATTGCTTTTCAATGTCACTTTTAGACTGTTGTGCAATTTGTCGTTCGGTGTCATTTGCCACGAAAATCGCGCTTAAATAGCTAGAACCTTTATCGCAAAACTGTCCGCTTGCATCAAAAGGGTCAATGTTCACCCAGTAATGTTCTAACAGCTCGGTGTAACTCACTTTGCTAGGATCGTATGTTATTTCAACCGCTTCATAATGACCACTGTGGTTACCATTATAGGTAGGGTCTTTGATGTTTCCGCCAGTAAATCCTGAGACCACATCGGTTACGCCATCAAGCTTTTCAAAATCTGATTCCATACACCAAAAACATCCACCAGCTAAAATGGTTTTATCTGCTGTGGCATTAGATGCATAAGACAATAAACTTGCTGCAAATATCGTTAACACTAGTGTGCTTTTCATAACACTCTCCTTTATTTTCCTAGGTTATTAGTATGTTTGTCTGTAAATATCTACTATATGAACTTAATGGTTTAAAAGTTCACAATGACATTTACAAAGTTCCTAATGGTGAGTTAACACAGTTATATTTCCGAAATACCTAGACTGTAATGCAAGTAACTCTTGCCAATTTAGCTTTTCGCTTTAGCCTTCTTTTTATACGTTTTTTTAAAACTGCGCTTTGGCGCGCTACTGGCAACACCTTGTAATGCTGAGGGTAATTGACTCGATGCTTGAGTGATGAGGCCATCTAATTGGCTCAACAATGGCTGCATAAAAGCATCATACTTTAAACGTTTTTGGCTGATAGCATCCAAGCTATTTTCCCATAATGCGGTCATGTCGGGCGTGGTTGCTGATTCGGGTAAACTGCGGATTAAGCCAGTACCCACAGGGGTGGCCAATATCGATTTACCCTGGCGAATTAAATAACCGCGTTTAAACAGCAATTCAATAATTCCTGCACGTGTGGCCTCTGTACCTAAACCATCGGTTTCTTTAAGGATTTTTTTAATCTCGCTGTTTGTCACATAACGGCTAATACCCGTCATCGCGCCCAATAATGTCGCATCGGTAAAATGCTTCGGCGCTTGGGTCATTTTCTGTAGTAATTCACCACGCTGACAATGCAAAATTTGACCTTTAACCAGTGGCGGTAAAGACTGTACCGCGTCTTCATTGTCGTCGTCGCTGCTAGTTGAATTAGAACTAGATTGATTTGCAGTGGCAGAACGTTTAAACAGTTGTTTCCAGCCTAAGGTTTTATCTTGACGTGCTTTAGTGGTAAATAATCCACCGGCAATGGTCACTTCAACTGCGGTTTCTGCATAGATATAAGCGGGATAGAACTGGGCTAAATATTGCCTTGCCACATGTTGATATAACTTAGCTTCGTTGCTTGATAATGTCGATAAATTAGCCACCTTTTCAGTTGGCACTATCGCATGGTGAGCATCTACTTTAGTGTCATCCCACGCTTTAGATTTAAGTTTACTATTAGGAGACTCACAACCCTCAATTAAGCCTGAAGCGCCTTTGAGCACGGCGTCCAATACTTTTGGCGCCAAAGCATGCTGATCTTTAGGTAAATAGCGACTGTCTGAGCGCGGATAAGTAATCAATTTGTGGCGCTCATACAAACTTTGGCAAGTATCCAGTACCTCTTTCGCTGACAGGCCAAAACGTTTAGCTGCATCTATTTGCAGTGCCGATAAGCTGTAAGGTAATGGTGGGTTTTGGCGCTTATCTTTAGCCTCAATTTTAGTGACTTCCGCTGGTTTCCCATTGATACGGGCAACGACATTTTCGGCTAAACCTTTAGCTAATACTCGTCCGTCTTCATCCATATATGGCTGACATGCTTCGCTAGGTTGCCATTTTGCGGTGAATGCTTGTTGTTGGTCTGTCAATAAATGGGCTAATACTTCGTAAAATGCTTTAGGGGTAAAATCAGCGATTTCATCATCGCGGCGTACCACTAACCCGAGTAACGGTGTTTGTACTCGACCAACCGACAACACGCCTTGATAGCCGACTTTACGGCCTTGAATCGTGTAGGCTCGGGTCATGTTCATGCCATATAGCCAATCAGCACGGCTGCGGGCCAATGCAGAGGTCGATAATGGAATAAACTCTCGGTTACTGCGTAATTGCCCTAATGCACGTTTTACCGCTTGTGGGTTTAAGTCACTGATTAACAAGCGCTGAACTTGACTCAGCTTGTCTCCTTTTACACCCAGATAAGAAATCACTTCATCGACCAGCAACTGCCCTTCGCGGTCTGGATCGCCAGCATTAATGATCGATGATGCTTGCTTGACCAATTTTCGTAACACCGTAAGTTGACTGCGTGTTTTAGGTTTTGGCTGTAGTTTCCACGTTTGTGGCACGATGGGAAGGTGTTCGAGTTTCCATGACTTAAATGCATCGTCATAGGCGTCCGGTTCTGCTTGTTCGAGCAAATGGCCAATACACCATGACACGCAATCACCATTAGCAGCAGTGATAAAGCCATCACCTTTTTTATGTGGTTTTGGCAGAACATCGGCAATAGCACGACCTAAACTGGGTTTTTCAGCAATATATAAAATCATAATCCACTGTTGGGTCGCTAATATTCAATGAAATGAACCGCGCCACTTAACTGTATAAATTTACAGTATAGATTAGCGTTAAATACGCCAAGCTGCAAATATGAAATAATTAACCACTTAGTCACTTAAATCATTACAATGCGCAGGTTCACTTCCAAACACGACAAACAGATGAAACTCGGCCACCGCTTAGCACATATCAACATGATGATCCCCAATGGTTACACTCATATTTGGGATTGCTGTTGCGACCATGGATTACTCGGCGCCGCGTTGCTAGACAGACATGCAGCCATGATCCATTTCGTCGACATTGTGCCAGCATTGATGCAGCAGTTAACCGCCAAGCTCGAACGTTTTTACCCACAGCAAAACCAACCAAAATGGCAGGTACATTGTGTTGATGTGTCAGCGATCCCTTTGGATCAAGATGAGCATACACCCTTAGTGATTATTGCCGGAGTGGGTGGAGATTTGATGATCGAGTTTGTTAGGTCACTTTGCCAGCAATATTCGAACCGAAAAATCGATTTTATCTTGTGTCCAGTTCATCATCAATATGAGTTACGCCAACAACTTATCAAGCTTGATTGTGAATTAATTGACGAAAAACTGATTGAAGAAAACCGTCGTTTCTACGAAATCCTTTATATCAGACGTGATCCCAAACTCCCCGCGAATGTTGCTAATGATCCGCTTACAGACATTGACCCTATAGGCAGTGTAATTTGGCAAGCGAGTGATGCTGTACAGCAAGACATTGCTATGCGTTATTTAGCTAAAACGATTGCGCACTACAGTCGCATCAATCAATCTCGTTCAGGAAACACCTCTCAAGCACTAAAAGAGTATCAACAGGTAAACATCGCTTTAAAATAATGCCTAAAACGCTTCAATTGGCAGTCCATTTCTGGGTATATAAAGTATCAAGGACGCTACGCCGTAAATGACAAGGACGGACTTCGTCCTGCAATAAAGAGCTGGATTCCCGATCAGCTGCATCTCAGGAATGACGTAATTGCAGTATGACTACCCATGTAGTTTTCTATGTAAAATATCGTACTTTGGTTTTTTAGTAGAAGGCCGTGGATAGGTGTCATCATTTAAGGTTAACGTTGCTTCACCAAGGCTTATTGGGCCACCATTAAGCTGACTTTTCCATCTAACAAGATACTTAGCTGGAGGTAACTTAGGAAGATTAAAATAAAAAATAGTCCCAGGATCTTTTGGCACTTGAACATCTAAGTTAAGTAAATAACCATCATTATTTCTAATGACTATTGAATGCAAAGTCACACTACTTTCAAACGTTACCTTCAAAGATCGCGTAGGCTCGATAGTAAACTCAATCGTCACATCGCTATTATTCGCAGAAAGCTCACTAGCATATATATTATTTGATACCAGCAAAGCGAAAAAGATCATGGTTAGGCAACGATAAACTCTCATTTCAATATCCTTTCTTATAACTAAATTTAATGAGCTGACCGCATGGTCCAAACACAGCAACGATTTCCTTTATCGACTTAGTACTTTTCTTTTGCGGCTAGCACAAAGTGCCTGTATGAATGATGGGTGTAATCCAATATCGACACGGATTATGTTTACAAACCGCAGACAAGGCACCTAATAACGCATCTTGATGATCCACAGGATGCATAATTTCAAACTTACAAAATTCCCTGTAGCCTTCAACTTGCTCTTTGATATTAAAATGGCTGTGTTCGCGGCTAAAACCGCAAATATTACCTAGGCTAAAACCAGATAAAAACTCAAGCTCAATCAAGGTATCAACGATGTCGTCCTTAATATCATTTTGGGCGATCAGCACTAACAATTGCTCCGTGATCATTGACGTTTCTCCAGCCAGTAATAAAGGATTGGTAACAAATAAAGGGTTGTAATGGTTGATGTCAGCAAACCGCCAATAACAACAATGGCCAATGGCTTTTGGATTTCAGCACCAGGGCCCGATGCAAACACCAATGGCATCAAGCCAAACATGGCTGTCGTGGCGGTCATCAAAATAGGTCGTAAACGTCTTGCTGCACCTTGCTCGACTCGCGCCAATAAACTGCTAAAGACATGTTTGGTCTGCTCGTAATAACTCACCATCACCACACCGTTAAGTACCGCTACGCCGAGTAATGCAATAAAACCAACCGAAGCAGGCACAGATAAATACTCGCCCGAAACATACAAGCTCACGATCCCGCCCATCATAGCAAAGGGGACGTTAGCCAAAATCAAGCCCGCTTTAGCAAGCGAACCAAAAGTGGTAAACAAAATGAGAGTAATAAGCGCAATGGCGACGGGAATAACCAGTAATAGGTTATTAGTGGCACGTTGTTGATTTTCAAACTCGCCACCAAAACTGACACTGTAACCGCTAGGTAACTTAACCTCAGCGTCAATTTTCGCGTTGAGTTCTTCAACAAAACTGACTATGTCTCGGCCCTGCACGTTGGTCGTAATCACCGAGAAACGATCACCTTGTTCGCGTTCAATTAAAATAGGGCCTTCTTTGTAGGTTAATTTAGCGATATCGGTAAGACGTTTTAATGAATGATCAGGCATCACCAACAACTGATTCTGCAGCTCATTAATACTACTCAACCCGCCTTGATTATTGGCGATCAATACTGGGGTACGCTTTTTACCTTGCAGCACTTCGGTCACAACAACACCTTCAAGTTGGCTTTTTAAATACCGCGAAAACTCCATGGTGCTCATGCCAAAGCCACGTGCCAGCTCATTATCTAGGGTTAAGTTAATAAATGGACTGCCCTCAATCATGGCCATTTTTACATCGATACTGCCACTGGTGTCACTGACAAGCTGCTCAATTTGGGCCGTTAATTGCCCAAGTGTATCAATATCGGTGCCAAAGACTTTGATGGCCACATCACCAATACTGCCAGTAAGCATTTCAGAGACGCGCATCTGAATAGGTTGAGTAAAATTAAAATTTACTCCAGGAAAATTAAGCAGTTCAGTGCGAATAGCATCAATCAGTTGCGTCTTGTCAGCAAAGCGCCACTCGTCTCGCGGTGCGAGTTCCAAAAATACATCGGTTTCATTTAGCCCCATAGGATCTAAACCAATTTCATCAGAACCGGTCCGCGCAACCATTTGTTTAATTTCTGGCACCTTATCAAGCAAGGTAATTTGAATTTGCTTGTCGATAGCAATCGACGCTTCAAGCGAAATAGAAGGTGATTTTTCTAGCTGTAAAATAATATCGCCTTCATCCAATGTCGGCATAAAGGTTTTACCTACAAGACTAAATAGCCCTAAACTCACCACTAACAGCGTAAACGACACGATGATAAACGGCTTTTTATAGGTAAACGTCTTTTTTAAACTGCTCAAATAAGCCGCTTTTAGTTTCTCTATCGCTTTAGGCTCTTGTGCAGACTTTTCGTTAACCAGATAAGATGCAATGACTGGAATAACCGTAAGCGACAACACCAATGCCGATAACATGGCAAAGACAATCGTAACAGCCACGGGCGTAAATAATTTGCCCTCTAAGCCGGTTAATGTCAGTAAGGGAGAAAACACAATCATCACAATGACAGTGCCAGATACAACTGGAATAGCCACATCTTTAGTCGCACGATAAATAAGGTGTAAACGCGGCAAACGTTGCTTAGTCGCAATAAGATTGACCATGTTCTCAACCACTACCACAGATGAATCAACCAACATACCAATCGCGATGACTAAGCCACCTAGACTCATTAAATTTGCTGACAGATTAAATAAATCCATCATCAAAAACGTCATTAATGCCGCAAGAGGCAAAGACAATGACACAACTAAAGCGGCCCTGACATTACCTAAAAACAGCGCTAGTAATACAATCACTAACAACACGGCTTCAAATAACGCACTTGAAATGGTATCAATCGCGGTATTAATTAAATTAGCACGATCATAAAAAACGTTAAGCTCGCTGCCTTCAGGCAACGAAGTATTAATTTGCGCTAACTTTGCTTTAATATTGGTGACTACTTGGGCAGTATTGGCATCTTTAAGTGCAATAATTAAGGCTTCAGCCGCCTCTTCACCGTCTTTTGATACCGCGCCATAGCGGGCTAAATGGCCAATCTGTACGTCAGCTAAATCTATCAAGCGATAAACTTGCGCATCATCCGCCTTAATCACTAACTGTTTTAGTTCATCTATATCATCGACTCGCCCTTCTGAACGCACAATAATGGTATCAGTACCAATGGTTAATTTACCGGCACCTTCATTATGATTATTGTCCGTAATCGCCTGTTGCAAATCTGCAAAACTGACGCCAGCGGCAGCCATGGCAGAAGGATTAGGACTAATACTAAAACTTTTGGCGTAGCCGCCTAAAATATTCACATCAGCCACACCAGCAACGGTACGCAGCAAGGGCCTGACTTCCCATTCCAGCAACTGCCGACGTTCCATTAACGATAAGTTAGGGTTTTCAAGTGTAAACATAAAGATTTCACTTAACGGCGTACTCATCGGTGCCACACCACCAGAGACACCTTCAGGAAAACTGTCCCATACCGCCGCTAGTCGCTCGCTGACCTGCTGCCTAGCCCAATAGATATCAGTTCCTTCAGTAAAATCTAAGGTAATATCACTAATGGCATACTTAGTAGTGGAGCGTAAAATGGCTTGATTTGGGATCCCTAAAAGCTCTGTTTCAACCGGTACAGTAATTTGCGCTTCAATTTCTTCAGGCGTCATACCCGGTGCTTTTAAAATAATCTTCACTTGCGTAGGCGAAATATCAGGAAAGGCATCAAGAGGAATATTAAACCAGGCACGAGTACCCGCTAACATTAAAATCAACGCTACGATCAACACAAACAAGCGCTGAGTTAGTGAAAAACGAATCACAGAAGCGAGCATATTATTCGCCTCCTAAACCAAGCAGTATACCTTTCACTGCCGCGACAGATTGAGACAACACTTTAATTTGACTCAAATCTTGATCACTCGCGACAATATAATCATCTGCAGTAGAGCCTAATACATCGATACTCAATGAAGACAATGTTTGGTCTTTTTGGGTAAAAATCTGGCTATCTTGTTGCCAAGTGAACACACTAATTTTAGGCACCAAATACACGGCTTTTTGATATTCAGGTATCACAGTAATTTGTTGCCCTAAGAGTAAATTGCACGTTTGTGGTACAGGGGTAGACCAAGCAGTTAAAAATACCCCATCAGCAATTGCAGACACTTCATCAATGGCAATATGACATTGATTAATGTTCACCGCAGATAACGAGGTTGACTGACTCATAGGCACACTGACTTTCACCCGAATACTATCGGTAGGAATAAGCGAGAATAATTGCACCCCAGCACTGTAGGGGCTATTGAGATAATTAAGATTAACAATGCCCGCCACAGGAGCCATGACCACCAGCGATTCAGTATTTGCATCAATGCTTTGCACCATCTCCATAAAGTGCTGCATGTGTTCGTATTCAAGGTGAGCACTAAAGTAATCTTGGCTGATCTCGCGCCACTTATCTGAGCCAATGCTGCCATTTTTTAATAAAGGCAGATTACGGTCATAACGCTGTTTAGCTAGGTCGTATAGGCTTTTGGCCGCCTCTATTTGAGCTAAAAAATGAAACACTTCTGGTCCAGTTAATCTGACAATGGCTTGGTCTTTGGTGACAACTTGCCCCTGCCCCACTAAAAACGTCACTTGCTGAATATTTTCAGGCGTCATAACCCAATAATCGTTACCGGGTAAACGGGCTATTTGTGCAGGAAGAGGACTACCTTCATAACTGGCCACTTTTTTAGGCGACATATAACTCACGTCTAAGTGACCTAACTCGCTAAGAGATATGGTTTCAGCACGAACAAACGCCGATGATAAACCGATTGTGATACATAAAAGGCTGGTGCCAAATTTGGCCATCATAATGAAATCCCTAAAGCTTGCAGTTGCTGAGAATGAAGTTGTTGCTGGGCCACTTGGTTAAGTGCTAAACGTGATTCAGTATCCAATGCATCCATGTAGCGGCGTAACCAAATTTCATAACCCATTTGGTTTTGGTCTTTTACCTTGGCCAAATCTTCAGTGATGGTGCGACTCAGTGATACCCCTCGTTGTAACAAGGCCTGCTGTTTTCTGAGATTATGCTGCTGTAATAACAGCTTTTGTGATTGATTTTTGAGTTCCAGATAAAGTCTTTCGCTATTGATGCGTTGATCTTGATAATCTTTCTGCCAAACCGACAGCTCACGTTGAGATAAAGCAGAGCCAAAACCGAGTGGAATACTGATCCCAACACCTAAATGCTGGTCGTTAGAGAGATCACCAGCCGTTTCCTTTGCGGTTAATGACACAGTCCACGGATCTTGTTCACCCGCTTGCTGGCTTGTCATCATGACGTCTTGAAACTGTTGTTGCAGCGACTGTAATTGCCACAAAGGATGCTGCATCAATACCACATCAGCACCATGAATAGATTGCACGTCTAATTCAGCCATATTATGGCCACTTTCTTCTATATTTTCGGGGATCTCACTCAAACCTGTGAGTGATTGAAATAATGCCATTGCTTCATCTTGTTGCTGTTTTAGTTCAATCTGCGCTAAATCAATATCCACGCGTTCACGATCTAATAGCAATAAATTGACTTTAGGAAACTCACCCGCTGCAGACAGTTGTTTTTGCTGCACATGTAACTGTTCTAATAGTGATGCTTTACGTTGCAGTTGGTTAGACTTAACTAAAGCGATGCGGAAATCCCACATGCTTTGTCTAAGCAAACCAGATAAATATAATTTTTGAAGTGCCACCTGTTGCTCAAGCAGAGAGCTTGTTAACCGTTTTAATTTGTTATCGCTTTGGTGCAAACTAAAAGATTTAATGGGTAAGTTAAGTGATACTTCTTGTTCATAAATGTTACTATTATCCAGATCGCCTAGGTAACTTAAACTAATGCTCGGTAAGCCTGTCAACCAAGTCGAACTGCTCAATTGTACTGAGCGGTTATCGTTGAGTGGCATGGCATTAAAGGTGGTCTTGTTTAATCGCGTTTGACTTAACTGCAACAGTGGTGACAGGTCATTGCTTGTAGCGCCATAGCTATAAGAGCTAATCGCTAACGCAATAATAAGACATATTTTGATACTAAACTTCACGGCAGACATATGTGATTTCACTAACCCAAAAGATATAGTTAGACTATTATCTTTAGGTAGAGAACACATGGGGAGTATGTATCATAAATGTCGCTATGGTACATATGTACCATAATGTAAACTCATGATTTTAATGCGTAATCACTTACCCTTTTTAGTTTTATTTACGTAACACACTCATTTTTGGACCGCTGTCATGAGAAAAGATGTATTCATTATTATACTGCTACTGCTAATCACCTTGTTTAAGTTGTTCGACATATTTGCCGATTTTCAACTGGACATTCCCGCTTGGCACATTGCCCAAGAAGCCATGCTGGTATTGTTAACGATTGCAGCGAGTATTTTTTTAGGTTATGACCTGATCCGCAGTTCTCGCCAAGTCAAAGCACTCAAATCGAAACTTAAAAAAGCGGATAAAGAAATCGATCACATGTCAGCACAAATGCGATCTGCAAGACAAGAATATAGCATAACAATCGCAACACAATTCGATGCATGGCAGTTTACAAAAAGTGAACAACAAGTCGCTTTATTACTGTTGAAAGGCCTCAGCTTTAAAGAAATTGCCGAGGTACGACTCACCAAAGAAAAAACGGTCCGCCAACAAGCATCAACAATTTACAGCAAAGCACAAGTTGACGGCCGCCACACCCTGTGCGCCTGGTTTATGGAAGATTTTATTCAAGAGTAATACTCACTAAGCCCAAAAAATATATAGGTCCCTGCTTAAAAAATATTACAGGGTGAATAACGTAGTAGTCAGCATCATTATTTTAGCTTTTGCCCTTTGTCTTCATTATCCGCACATGCTTAGATCCCGGCTTAAATGCCTTATTGGGAGGGATCCATTTTTGACTTTTGACTTTTGACTTAATGATTTAATGATTTAATGATTTAATGATTTAATGATTTAATGATTTAATGATTTAATGATTTAATGATTTAAACCCATAAAAAAACCAGCATTTTCATGCTGGTTTTTTGTTGTTAACAAATATTGCTAACAAGGCCGGTTAACTTATGGATGACACTCGTTGTGCATTTCTAAGTTAGTACCAATGTCTTTTGAGCGATTGGCTTTAGCATCATCATTACGTAATTGCGTTAAATGATCCAAGTAAGCTTGGTCAACGTCGTTGGTAATATAATGACCGTCGAATACTGATGTTTCGAAACGCTTAATCTCTGGATTTTCCATTCTTACCGCTTCAATTAAGTCGCTTAAGTCTTGGAAAATAATACCATCGGCACCAATGATTTTGGCAATTTCGTCAGCATCACGACCATGAGCGATAAGCTCATTAGACGTCGGCATATCAATACCATACACATTCGGGAAACGAATTTCAGGTGCCGCTGAAGCAAAATACACTTTCTTTGCACCGGCTTCACGCGCCATTTCAATGATCTGTTCAGACGTAGTACCACGAACAATCGAATCATCAACCAATAATACGTTTTTACCTTTAAACTCGGTATTAATCGCATTCAGTTTACGACGTACAGATTTTTTACGCTCTAGCTGACCAGGCATAATAAATGTACGACCAATATAACGATTTTTCACAAAACCTTGGCGGTACGGTAAATCCATGCAACGTGCAATTTCTAATGCGATATCACACGAGGTCTCAGGAATAGGAATAACAACATCAATGTCGTGATCTTCCCATTCTTTCTTAATTTTTTCGCCTAACTTAGCGCCCATGTTTACACGGCTTGCATAAACAGACACTTTATCAATGCTCGAATCTGGACGTGCAAAATACACGAATTCGAAAATACATGGCGCATAGCTTGGGTCTGCTGCACATTGACGGGTAAACAATTGTCCATCAAGTGAAATATAAACAGCCTCACCAGGTGCTACGTCACGCATCACTTCAAAACCAACAGCGTCTAAAGCAACACTTTCAGAAGCAACCATGTACTCAGTACCCGTTGCAGTTTCGTGTTTACCCAATACCAAAGGACGAATACCAAATGGGTCGCGAAAGGCCACTAAACCTTGGCCAATAATCATCGCAACTACCGCGTAAGCACCACGAGTTTGCGCATGCACTTTAGCAACTGCATCAAACACTTCATCGGCACTTAAGGTTAAACTGCGCGTTTCTTGTAACTCATCGGCTAACAGATTTAACAAGATTTCTGAGTCTGAGGTGGTGTTAACATGACGACGCTTTGTGACCAAGCTTGCAGCCAGTTCAATCGTATTAGTCAAGTTACCGTTATGTGCTAACGAAATACCAAATGGCGAGTTAACATAAAACGGTTGTGCCTCTGATGCACTCGAGCTGCCAGCGGTAGGATAACGAACATGTCCAATACCGGCATTGCCTTGTAAACGCTGCATATGTTTAGGTTCAAACACATCTTTGACTAAGCCGTTTGCTTTACGTAAACGAAACGCATTCATGTCAACCGTCACAATACCTGCTGCGTCTTGACCACGATGTTGGAGCACAGTCAGCGCATCATAAATGGTCTGATTAACTGTTGATTTTCCTACTATTCCGACGATACCACACATGGGTAAGGTTCCTCACTGTAAAGTGTTTTATGTTTATATTTTGGGTACAAAGCTAGAGGTATTTTCAAGGTAGTTAAAAAACCACTGAATAACCACGCCAAATTCAGGTACAAGAACAGAGTCCTGCCACCATTTAGTGTCAGGGAATGCCGTAAAAGCATCCATAAAAAACAGTAATGCACTAACGATTAACGCGCCACGAATGGCACCAAAACACAGGCCTAAAACACGGTCTGTGCCCGATAATCCGGTTTTAGCCACTAACTGGCCTAATAAATAATTAACGAGTGCCCCTATGATCAGGGTAATGATAAAAAGAATAGCAATCGCCACACCATTTCTAACTAACTCGTCCTGCATTTGGGTTAAATGAGCTGCAAGATCAAGATAAAACTGGCTAGCGATAAAGAAAGCGGCAAACCAAACCACAAGAGACATGGCTTCTTTGGCAAATCCGCGGATCAAACTAATAATAGTTGATAACCCGATGACAATAATTATTGCGTAATCAATCCAAACCATGGAGATGGGGATCCGGTATAGGGTTCAAGACGGCGGGATTCTAACAGAGACAGAGATGTTTCTCACCTCTGATTGCACAAATTATTCTTGCGTGATTAAGAACAATCAAATTGTAAATATTAATCACGCACGCAAAATACCGTCTGAAGAGGTTATTGTTCCTGTGGATTATAGGCTACGATTTTGCCTTTTAATCCGGTTAATTTGAATATAGGTTGCTGACGAGCTTTAAGTTTTTCTTCTGAAACTTCAGGGCCAACAAATACTCGGGTTAGTTTCCCTTCAACGGGTAATTTAGGCAGTGTATAAGCGTTAAACCCCGCTTTTCGCAGTTGAGCAATCAACGCTTTTACATTGGTAATATTATTAAACCCGCCTAACTGCAATGTAAAACCAGCAGTAATAGGTGATTTCACTTTATTTGCAACCTGGGTTTCAGGCTTTTTAACTGCCACTGTAACTGGAGCTGGAGCTGGCGGCTTAACAGCTTGGCTGACTTCTTTGGTCGGCTCTTTGTTCGGTTCAGCTCCCCCTAATGCAACGATATCGTTACTGAGATCTTGTGGTTCAGCAATCGTTAACACTTGAAATTCTTCTACTGGTTCAGCGGTATTGTCAGAATTAACTTTATTGGAAGCACTTGGCTGAGTTTGACGTAAAGGAATTTCAGTGAACTCCTCAACCACTTGCGTTTTTTTACCGTCTAATAAGTCGGGTAAAAAAATCACGCCTAAGGCCACTAATACGATGGTACCCACCAAACGATTTTGAAATTGACGATTCAAAGCTAATTCCCTTTTTTAACCAAATGACGTTAATGATGGCTTGTACAACCGACGTCGGACATAAATAGTGTTTATAAAGATTTAAAGCCTGCAACAGTATAAAAAGAACCGAAGACAATAACCACATCATCGGCATTTACCGTAGTTTGTATGGCTTGCCATGCGCTAGCGATGTCAGCAAACTCACTAACATGCTCACGACTACTGTCATTGGGCAATGCTTGACGCAATACTTGTGCTGATGCGCCTCGTGGATTATCTAAACTCACCAAGTTCCAATGGCTAATTTGTTGATCTAATGTCGCCAATACTGACTTAATGTCTTTATCTTTAAGCATGCCACACAAGGCTACAATACGCCGACCTTGGTACGCCTGTAATTGTTGTGCTAAATATCTGGCTGCATGGGGATTATGCGCAACATCTAATAGTACTAATGGTTGCTGACTCACCTGCTCTAGTCGTCCAGCCAGTTGAGCTTGTTGTAATCCTCGATTAATGTGCTGTTGGCTTATTTGCGGCCAAATATGGCTTAGCAGCGCAACAACACTTGCAGCGTTAGCTAACGGTAACCTTGGCACCGTTAAGCCAGTATATGACTGCTGCGCAGATTCAAAGTGCCATAATGCTGGTTGAGTCTGATCTTTATGGTAATCAAACTCATGCCCAACACGATAAAGCGTTGTACGGAGTTGATTAGCATATTCAGTGACGCTCAACGGTAAATCTGGCTCACCGATAATAGCAACACAATCTGAGCGAAACACGCCAGCTTTTTCTCTGCCAACCAGTTCGCGGGTATCGCCTAAATATTCTTGATGATCAAGATCGATAGAGGTCAAAATAGTGGCAGTGGAATCGATAATATTGGTTGCATCCAATCGCCCACCTAAACCCACTTCAAGAATGATCACATCGACTTTAGCAGCTTTAAACAAATATAAACCTGCTAAGGTGGCATATTCAAAAAAGGTTAATGAAATATCACCTCGCGCCGTCTCTATCGCACAAAAAGCTTCGATAAGGGAGTCATCACTGGCATCTTGTTGATTTATTTGTACCCGTTCATTGTAATGCAGCAAATGAGGCGAGCTATACACGCCGACAGACAAATCAGCTTGACGTAAAATAGAAGCCAGCATAGCGCAGGTTGTGCCTTTGCCATTGGTACCGGCTACGGTAATGACTTTCGCTGGCGCTAAATCAAGCACATTTAATTTCTCGGCAACAGCGCTGACTCGAGTTAAGCCCATGTCAATTTCGCTAGGATGAATTGCCAGCAAATAATCCAGCCATTGAGCTAAGCTTGACTGTTGATTGGGTACAGTAATTTCAGACACGATTGACATAATTCAATACCATTTAACTTATTCAAACCTTACTCGGCGCTGCGAATACAGAACATGGGTTTTACATTTCAATAAAGATAACTTAGCTAACTTAAATAACATAGATAGCTTAAAGGGCTTAATCGAGCATAAACAATGGACCCAGCGCTAACTTAGGCAATTGATATTGTTCAGGGTAAGTCACATCGACCAAATACAATCCATTCGGTTTAGCAGTAGGTGCCGCTAACTTACGATTTTTCAGAGCAAACAATTCTGTTATCCACTCTATAGGTTGATTACCTAAGCCGATTTGCAGTAATGAACCAACAATATTACGCACCATATGATGTAAAAATGCATTAGCTTGAATATCGACCATCACATACATACCCTGGCGAGTCACATTGACTTGATGCACGTTTCGAAACGGCGTTTTAGATTGACAATGCAATGCTCTAAAACTGGTAAAATCGTGTTCGCCAACAAAAAGCTGTGCCGCTTTATGCATCAAGGTTTCATCAATATCACCGTGATAATGGCTCACTCCGGCACTTAAAATACCCGGGCGCAGTTTATGATTATAAATCACATAGCGGTAACGTCTGGCTGTCGCACTGTAACGAGCATGAAAACTGTCATCGACTTCTTTTGCCCAGCGTATCGCCACACTGTCGGGTAAATTAGCATTAACGCCCTGTGTCCACGCCGTCATTGGACGTTGAACATCGGTGTCAAAATGAACCACCTGCCCGGTACCGTGTACACCAGTATCTGTTCTGCCGGCACACAAAACGGTTATAGGTTCATTAGCCACATAACTTAACGCTTTTTCAATCTGGGCTTGCACTGAATCGACCTCGAGTTGGCGCTGCCACCCACAAAAACCACTACCATCATATTCAACACCTAACGCGACCCGCATGCCTATATCCTCTACTCAATAATGGCGCGCAGTTTATCACAAAAAAACGGCGCATGTATCTGCGCCGTTTGCTTTTATGTGGTTAACATAAGCCTATTTCTTTACCTATGCAGGCAAAAAATTATCGGCTTAACTGACACTTTTTAGTAAATTTTTGGCTTCTAATTGCTGACGTTCATTACCGTCCATTTGCACTTCTTTTAATAACGCTCGGGCACTGTCTTGATCTTCAATTTCAATATACGCCCTGGCTAAATCAAGTTTTGCATTAACGGAGTTTTCTTCATCATCAACATCAACCATATTCGGATTGCCCATTAATGAACTTGCAGAGCCCATATCAACATTAACGTCTTTATACTGATCGGTTTTATCGTCATCTTCATCAGCATCGTTCAACAGTTTATCAATGTCGATATAACCGTTTTCACGCTCAAAACGCATTAAGTCATCGTCACTGGCTTTATATTCTGTTGATTGGCTTCGTTCTTTTTGATCGAGTGCAGCCAATGCTTCATCAACAGTTAAGTTGTCATCGCTAAGGATATACTCATCTTCTGAGGTAAAGTCATCATCGTTGTCATCATCATTGAGTGATTGTGAAAATGCAGCCAGTAGATCATCGTCACTCACATCTGCTTCATCGACTTCTCTCTCGTCAGCGGCTGACTCGGCAGCTTTAAGTAAATCGCTTTCCCAATCTAAAAGTTCAGGCTTTGGTTTACTTGATTTTAGGTCATTAAAGAAGCCTGAATCTTTATTGATTTTACTTTTCGCACTAGACGAAGCAGCCTCTTCATCATCCATTTGCGCTAACAAGGCATCAAGACCATCATCCGTTTCTGATGTAGGAGCTTGTGCAGCTGTAGAATCATGATCTAACTTAATATCATTACTGCTCGTTGACGCTAACGCGGCTTCAAGTTCAGCATCTAACCAGCTGTTATCTTCGTCATCGCTGTCTGATGCTTTATCAGCATCCGCTTCTGGCTCAATATACTTGTTCGTTTCAATATCAGCAGTATCATCTGTGTTAGTTAAATCGGTATCATTAAGATATTCATCAAACTCATCGAATAATGCGTTATCGTCGATGCTTTCATTGTCAGGCTGAGTGTTGTCAACCTGCGGAGCACTGCCATACTGTGGGTTTTCACTGTCATTTTCTGATGGAGTATCGTCTTTTATATCTTCTTTAAAGCTTGCCAATAAAGTATTAATGTCATCATCGAGGGACTCATCATCAGATATTGATTCTTCATCGGAAATATCATCATCTAATTCAGCAGCTATCTGTGCTTGGACGGCAGCCTTTTCCTGAACGTCGGCATCTGACTCAATCACTGGCTCGTTAAGACTCGCTAATAATGCATCGATGTCATCATCACTGGTTTCATTATCATCAATAGAATCTGCGACATCCTCATCACTTAACTCTGCAGCAATTTGCGCCGCTAAATCATCACTATCGGAAGTTTGCTGTTCACCGGTTGATAGTTCATCACTTTTTTCGTCAAACACTGATTCAATAACAGGCTCATTCAAGCTAGACAGCAATGCGTCAATGTCATCATCACTCGACTCTATATCTTGGATATCTTCGTTAGTATCATCTTGCAACTCAGCTGCAATTAACGCGGCTATGTCATCATCGTTGTCAATTGAATCACGGTTTAGCGGCTGAAGGTCTGTATCCCCATCATCTGTTGAGCTATCTGTTGAGCTATCTTCTTCGTTCTCATCCTTGGTCACAGACAAGCCAGCTAGGAGTTGATCTATATCTTCGTCCGTTGCAGTAGGAGCATCAACATCAGTTTGTTCCGAATCAGGCTCTGATA
Source organism: Shewanella sp. AC91-MNA-CIBAN-0169 (assembly GCF_040310165.1). Classification (NCBI taxonomy): domain Bacteria; kingdom Pseudomonadati; phylum Pseudomonadota; class Gammaproteobacteria; order Alteromonadales; family Shewanellaceae; genus Shewanella; species Shewanella sp. AC91-MNA-CIBAN-0169. The sequence continues at coordinate 34,057 of NZ_JBEOPM010000017.1, read as the reverse complement.
GTAATAAATCAAGGTCCTCTTCCGCGTTTGCTTCAGCTGATTTTACCGGTGTTTCGGCAGCCACATCAACTGGCTCTGCAGGCATATCAAACTCAGCTAACAATGCATCGATATCGTCATCCGCTTTTGCTTCAGCTGATTTTACCGGTGTTTCGGCGGCCACATCATCTGGCTCTGCAGGCATATCAAACTCAGCTAACAATGCATCGATATCGTCTTCCGCGTTTGCTTCAGTTGATTTTACCGGTGTTTCGGCGGCCACATCATCTGGCTCTGCAGGCATATCAAAGTCTGCTAACAATGCATCGATATCGTCATCCGCTTTTGCTTCAGCTGATTTTACCGGTGTTTCGGTAGCAACATCATTCGCCTCCGCTGGCATATCAAACTCAGCTAACAATGCATCGATATCATCTTCCGCACTTGTGTCTGCTGATTTTACTGCTGCGGCAGCGGCAACATCATCCGACTCTGCAGGCATATCAAACTCAGCTAACAATGCATCGATATCGTCATCCGCGCTTGTGTCTGCTGATTTTACTGCTGCCGCAGCGGCAACATCATCCGACTCTGCTGGCATATCAAACTCAGCTAACAATGCATCGATATCGTCATCCGCGCTTGTGTCTGCTGATTTTACTGCTGTCGCAGCCACATCATCTGGCTCTGCAGGCATATCAAACTCTGCTAATAGCGAATCAATATCATTTTCTGCTGAAGCATCTAGATCATCAGTTTCATCTTTTCCAGTATCTTCATCTAAACCCGCCAACAAACTGTCTAAATCATCCTCTGGTGCAGCAGAATTTAGGGTTGCAGCAGGCTTATCATCTAATCCAGCAAGTAGACTATCGAGATCATCATCATCTTCAAGAGGTTCAAGATCAGAATCTTGATCTTCCATAGCCTCTGCCCATAAATCGTCTAATGAGGTCCCTTCTTCGTCTTCTATGTCTGTTTCACTAACAAACATATCTGACGCCATATCCATCTCGGCATCATCTTCCATTTGGATTTCAGGCTGTAAATCTACGCTGTCTAAATCCAATAAATCATCAATTGAATCTTCATCACTTGAATCTAAATGGACCACAATATCATCAGAGTCATCTAAGCCATCACTGCCTGTTGCAGCTGCAGACTCTTGTTCAGACTGGGTTGCTGTTTTCACTTCAGATTGTTGAGACTTTTTATTTCGGCGACTGAGCAACCAGAAAATAACCCCGAAGATAATTAACAGAGGGATAGAGGCGGCAAGGATCAACAAAATGGTGTTATCCATTAGGCTACGCCAAAAGTCAGTGGGTTCTTCTACTGCGGGTTCCGCATTTTCGGTTTGATCTTCGAGTTTTTTATTTTCTAAGTTTAAAGCTTCATATTTCTCGCGTAATAGTTGTAGATCTTCTTCAAGCGAGGAAATGTTTAATGACATTTGTTCAATTTTGTTTTTCAACGCTTGATTGTCATTATTACTGACCATTAATTCATCTTGCGCGCGCGCTAGCTCATCCGTGACCATCAACGTTTTTGCATTAGCTTTATCTAAGGTGCTATTGAGATCATTTACGACAACCGCATTAGCCTCATTAATCGCTTTGGTTTGAACCGCTACAGCAGGTGTTTGTTGAACTATTTGCAGTGGTTTTGCAGCAGTAGGCTTTTTAGGCGTTTCGACTATAGGGGATTGAATAGGTTTATTAATAACGGGACGAGGCTGGGTTTGTCTGCTAGCGCGGCGGTCATCTTGTTCAGCACGGCGTTTAGCAACATCATTGGGTATAGCGGCTATCACATCTACAGAAGGAATAAGTAATATCATCCCTCGTTCTAATGTATTGTAATTATTACCACTAAAAGCATGTGGATTCGCGTCAAATAACGCCGCCATCACTTGATAAATACTGACCTTATCACTGGGTCTGACTTTTTGCGCAATACTCCAAAACGTATCTCTTGATGTCGTCGGACCATATTGCCGTTTCGCTTGTTGTTTAACCTCGCCATTGGGGCCAGTAATTTTGAGCGTTTCTGCTTGTGCAGACTCAATAATTTGTACACTGGTTAAACCAACCGCTGTGCAGGCAATCAAACCCACAATATATGAAGTACGCAAAGTCATCCCATCCTTCCCTTTTAGCGCTATTGAGTTACCGATTTGGCAACAGGCTTTAGGCAATTTTTATCGTTAGTATTATGGTCGTTAACTGTATCGAGTCACATCAATCGTGAGCCAATTTTACAGGCAATTTCGATGTTATTGATGTTAAAAATGATATGTTTACGACTATAAACTAGATTCACCACACCTGCTACTATTGGGCTCAGTAAAACGGAAAAAGCCTGCGCATTGCAGGCTTTTTAAACTAAATCGCGTTGTTGATTAAGTCATTACACATTGTTAAAGCGTAATTAATAGTAATCTCTAATCAAAATCTCGGCAATTTGTACGCTGTTTAATGCTGCACCCTTACGAATGTTATCGGCAGTAACCCATAAATTTATACCGTGAGAGTGTGAAATATCTTTACGAACACGACCAACATAAACAGGATCATTACCTGCAGCTTCAGTTACCGCGGTTGGATATTCGCTATCATCATCAAACAATTCTACGCCTGGTGCATCACGTAAAACGGCTTTAACATCTTCTGCATCAACAGGTTGACGAGTTTCAATATGAATAGCCTCAGAGTGACCATAAAAAACAGGCACACGCACAGCCGTTGGATTAACCACAATTTCGTCATCACCAAAAATTTTCTGCGTTTCCCACACCATTTTCATTTCTTCTTTGGTGTAGCCATTTTCCATAAACACATCAATTTGAGGCAATACGTTAAAGGCAATTTGCTTTGGATAAACTGTTGGCTCAGACGGTAATCCTTGCAATAATTTAGCACTTTGACCCGCTAACTCATCAATCGCCTTTTTACCGGTTCCCGACACAGACTGATACGTCGCCACGTTAATACGTGAAATACCAAAAGCATCATAAATAGGCTTAAGAGCCACTAACATCTGAATCGTTGAACAATTCGGATTAGCGATGATATTGCGATTACGGAAATCAGCAATGGCTTCTGGGTTAACTTCAGGTATCACCAGTGGCACATCTACGTCGTAACGAAAATGTGAGGTGTTATCGATAACGACGCAACCTGCATCACCCGCAATCGGCGCCCATTTAGCAGACACATCGCCACCAGCAGAAAAGAAGCCAATTTGTGCTTGGGTCCAATCAAACGTTTCTACGTCAAGAATTTCAACTTGTTTACCGTGAAAACTGACTGTTTCGCCAGCACTGCGACTGCTCGCTAATGGAAACAACTTAGCAACCGGAAAATTACGCTGCTCGAGGATCTCAATCATTGTTTGACCCACTGCGCCCGATGCACCTAAAACGACTACATTAAATTCCTGAGACATAATTAACGCTCGACTCCATATTATCCAGTTTGAACAATCAATCTACCCTAGTTTAGTTATGCTTTACTAGGGTTAATGTACTAAAAAAGCCGACTTTGAAGTGATTTTTTCTCAACTGGCTAAAATTACTGTTTTTTAGCTTCAATCTGTCGTTCTATTGGCAATATCGGCCTTATATACTTTAACTAATTAATTAAAGCCTAAAGCACTCAACATCGGTGGGTTAATCGTACCATCAGATAAATAGTCCACAGATTGAGCTAACGAGATAGCACTATATTCACGACGATAAGTGTGGTTTTTACGCATTAAATCAAAACCTGTCGCTGTTGAAAAACACCCTCTAAAACTAAAGTCATCATCACGCAAATCATAGACCAAACGCGACAATTTCAGCAATTGGCTTTCAGTTAAATCACCTCGATTTACAATTTGGTTAAATTGAAATGCCGGTAATAAACTCTCTAATGATTTTTTCACCGGAAAATCAAGTAACTCACACCACTTTTGATACAACATAAACGTACCACGGGCTTTGCCTTCAAGGCTATAACCTGCAATATGCGGCGTAGCAAACTCTGCTAAGGCGACTAATTCGGCCATTGGATTTGGCTCACTTTCCCACACGTCAAGTACCAGCTTTACATCATCACGTTGTTGTTTAAACTTGATCAGCGCTCGGTTATCAATAACCTCGCCTCGACAGCAATTTAGTAACCAAGTATTGGGCTTTAGCTTATTCAGTCGAGTTTCATCAAACAAGTACCAGGTTTTGTGCTCACCGTCTTTAGTGATAGGCACATGCAGACTGATAATATCGGCTTGCTCAATAATAGTGTCTAGCGACACAAACTCTCGGGTATCACCTTGCGATGCTTTAATGGGATCGCATAACAATACTTTTAGCCCATAAGCTTGCATACACTTCGCGGCTGCGGTGCCGGTATTACCCGCGCCCACAATCCCAACCACTTTACCGGCTAGAGACTCACCGAAACGTTGCGCTAACTCCAGCATGGCAATAAATGCATACTCACCTACTGCAGTCGCGTTACACCCTGGGGCATTAGTAAAATAAATATTGCGCAACGAAAGATAATCAACATCGATATGATCGGTACCAATTGTCGCGCTACCCACAAATTTAAGTTTATGCGCATTCTTAATTAACTCTGCATTCACTTTGGTCACCGAACGCACCAGTAACACATCGGCATCTTCAACTTGTTTAGCCGTCAAGGTTCGGCCATTTACATATTCAATCTTGCCTAAATAGCCAAACAAGGCATCAACATAAGGCATGTTTTCATCGGCAATTATTTTCATTTGGGTATCTTATTCACTGCGAGTTTAACGACATCACATCGCGTTTTTTTATAACTAGTATCTTATACCAAACTCACCCACTCCGTCATGGCAAATAGCGCTGAATGTTATCGCTGACTAAACCTGGATGCTAGAGCGGACTTCGTCCTGCTAGTTCGCTTCGCGGTTATAAAAGCTAAGCGGTTAACATCAGAAACAACCGACAAATAACTCCGATATACGCTTACATCGCTTTCGCTTTTATAGCTTCTAGCCGCAAAGCGAACTAGCATCTAGGCATTTAGTCTTTCCATAAGCGCAGCGTTCGCTTGTAATCACTTGTTACCGCCTGTTATCGCTTTTTCTCTATGCAAAAAGCAATAAAAAAAGCCAGTATCGTCTCCGATGCTGGCTTTCAAATCATTCGCGGGTTGCCCCACTAATGAGGTTTTATGCTTTATATTTACGCATGACTAACGTTGCGTTAGTGCCACCAAAACCAAAGCTATTGCTCATGATGGTGTTCAATTCTGCTTTGCGCATTTCACGAACTACTGGCATGCCAGTTGCTTTTTCATCTAGGTTGTCAATGTTAATGCTTGGAGCAATAAAACTGTCTTCCATCATGATTAAGCTGTAAATCGCTTCATGAACACCCGCAGCACCTAAAGCATGACCTGTCATTGATTTAGTTGATGCGATAGGAGGCATGTTATCACCAAACACTTCGCGCAATGCTTCAAGTTCACGCATGTCACCTACAGGAGTAGAAGTACCATGAGTGTTGATGTAATCAACTGGCGTATCGACATCAGCTAATGCCATCTGCATACAACGTACGGCACCTTCTCCAGACGGAGCAACCATGTCGTAGCCATCAGATGTGGCACCATAACCAACAATCTCAGCATAAATCTTCGCACCACGTGCTAAGGCATGTTCTAATTCTTCAACAACAACGATACCGCCGCCGCCAGAAATAACAAAACCATCACGATCGGCATCATAGGTACGAGACGCTTTTTCAGGCGTGTCATTGTACTTAGTCGATAGTGCTCCCATAGCATCAAAGCCCATAGTGAGTGTCCAATCGACTTCTTCAGCACCGCCAGCAAAAACCATATCTTGCTTACCCATTTGGATAAGTTCAACGGCATGGCCAATACAATGAGCTGAAGTGGCACAAGCTGAACTGATTGAATAGCTCGTGCCTTTAATTTTAAATGGTGTCGCCAAGCAAGCACTTGCAGTACTCGACATAATACGAGGCACTATATAAGGGCCTACACGCTTAACACCTTTTTCACGAAGTGTATCAGCAGCCTGAACTTGGTTTTTTGAAGATGCGCCACCCGTTCCAGCAATCAAGCCGACACGGAAATTAGAATATTGCTCTTCTGTTAAGTTAGCGTCAGCAATCGCTTCCTGCATAGCAATGTAAGCATATGCAGCAGCATCGCCCATAAAGCGTAGTGCTTTACGATCGATATGATCAGCTGGGTTCATTTTAATGTCACCCCAAACTTTGCTACGTAATTGCATTTCTTCAAACTGTGCCGAGTGAGTAATACCGCTACGACCCGCTTTAAGTGAATCAGTCACTTCTAGCTTGTTATTACCGATACTTGAAACAACACCCATTCCGGTGATCACGACTCTTTTCATTTTTATGCTATCCATTTGGTACATGTCGGTACTTAATTGCGGCAATCATAGCTGCTTTGAAGCAATTAAGTGGTCAGCTTTCCATAAACGCAGGTAAAATAATGCCAAGTTATCGGCCCTGAGTAAAATATTTTGAATAAAACACCTTTATTATCTGTATCCCCGAATTTACACGAGTTGCATATTTGTGAATTACTGGGCAACAACGTCAATCAAAATAGCCGATATCTCCATATTTTTAAGCAGTATATCGCCGAAGTATTGCAAAGCGGTGACGATAAAATAGCAGCCACAAATACTAAACCACATTTATTAACGCTAGGCCAACTCGGTTTTGGCGATGGCCACGAAATAATACTATTACTGGCAGCCTTGCAAGAGGCTAACCTGCAAAACCCTTTGAAACAGCAAAAAACTCGAATTCACATCAGTGTATTTGAACAAAGCCCAGTAAATCGTAAGCAACTAGAATACAAATGGCAACAACAAGGGCTACTTAATTCAGACCATCATTTATTCGATTTTACCCAAGCACTACTCAATGGTGAAATTGCAGCCATTGAAGGTTGTCAGCGGCTAGGCCTACTTCAAAACCAACTTATCATAGACCTGTATCAAGGCTCGCCACTAGCGCAAGCCAAAGTCATTGCCACGCCTAGTAAACAAAGGATAACACATTGGTTTGCCCTACCCCATACGAACCAAGAGGCTTATTCAGATCATTATTTTAATCAAAGTTCACTTTGGCAATATGGTCGGCTCAGTGTTGATAATGCAACATTTTTAGCTGCCAGCACAAATGATACCGATGTCGCTCCGGCTATTAAAAAGCAACTAGCACTATGCGGTTTTTTATCAACCACATCATCAAAATCCAATGATGAGATTGCTATCGCAGAACGTAACGCACTAAGACAACAACTACAGCAACAGTTTGCTTATAACCCATTGCCACCGTTACATTCTAATAACAACAGCCCTATAGCTATTATAGGGGGCGGTATCGCTTCTGCAAGTCTTGCTTTATCTCTGGCTGAGCGCGGCAAAGATGTGATTATTTATTGCAAAGATGACACATTAGGACAAGGCGCATCTGGTAACAAACAAGGTGCCATTTATCCCTTACTTACGCCAGAAAATGGATCGCTAAGCCAATTTTTCCAACAAGCCTTCCTATACAGTCGACGCAGAATTCAGGCATTAGTTGATAATGAATATGAAATAGGACATCAGTGGTGCGGTGTATTACATACAGGTTTCGATCAACGTAGCCAAACAAGATTGGATAAAATTATTGATGGCCAAGCATGGCCAACTGAAATTGCTTTTGCAGTAAGTCCAAACCAAGCCACACGACTTGCTAACGTCGAGATTGATAAATCTGGCTTTTACTACCCATTAGGAGGCTGGGCTTGTCCGTTTGAATTCGCACAAGCTAGCATTGCCAAAGCACAAACATTAACCAAGGTTCGCGTTATTTATAATAGCGATATTAGCTCACTTGAATCACACTCATCAGGGTGGCAACTGTTTAGTGCCGGGAATAATACCCCTATAGCAACCCACGAACAGGTCGTCATCGCCTCTGGAGCTCAAATTACCCAGTATAAACAGACAAAAAACCTGCAAATCACTGGTTTTAGAGGTCAAGTTAGCCATGTACCGCCACAAGGTGAACTGGCACAGCTTAATACTGTTATTTGCGCCAATGGTTATTTAACGCCACAACATAACCAATTACATTGCGTTGGAGCAAGTTATGTAAAAGACCCACAGCATCTTGATTTTTGCCCGATAGAGCAGCATGAAAACAGCCTAAAAATGCAACAAAGCTTTCCAAATTCAAACTGGCCTAACGATATTGATGTTTCAAACAATGATGCCAGAGTCGGCGTAAGGATGGTCAGTCGCGATCATTTCCCGGTAATGGGTTGCGTGCCTGATGTTGAAGCGTTATTTACACGCTATGCTGTTCAGCAGCAATCGAAAGACAAACCCAGCCTATGGCAACGTTATTGGCAAATAACACCAGCACCAATTTATGACGGATTATATGTGTTAGGAGGACTAGGCTCACGCGGCCTAAGCTCAGGCCCATTAGTCGCTGAATGCTTAGCAGCAAACCTATGCGGTGAAATATCACCATTAAGCCTAGAGCTACAAGCACTGCTTAGCCCCAACAGAATGTGGCTGCGTAAACTGCTTAAAGGAAAAGCGTTGATGTGAAGCCCACAGATAAAAGCTAGCTTTTTATTTCCAAAAACAAAAGTTACATCACTATAAGCACTCATCTAAAGAAGGATTGAAATAACAATGCAAAAAAGAAGGAAAACAATGATTGGCTATAGTCACGAAGCGATGGTCAAGTGTAATTATCCTTGTTTGAGCAATTTGTTATACGCAATTATCACCCCAACATGAATACTCTGCACTTTAACTATCACTTTATAAAGAGTATTCATAAATAATGCTTTCCATACATTAGAAAGGCGCTCTTCGATAACTTTATGCATAAAATATGCAACTGATAAAACAATTGATATTGTTAGAATATAAATAAAAATTTTATTTTCTTCTGTGGCGTATCTTGAAATGAACATATATCCAAAGTGAGCATGAATTAAATAGACTGGATATGTTAATGCACCAAGTGTCTTTGAAAATGGAAGTGTTAATAATTGAGCTTTTTTTGTGTTTTGAAAAATAAAAAAAACAAAGAAAATAATAACAATTAAGCCTACAATATATTCTGAAAAATCAACCCCCATTAACTCTGATTTTGATACTGCTATGTCTGTTGAATATAACAAACATAAAACAAAAGATATCATAATTGATAATATATTTTTTAACGATTTACTTAATTGTAACATTGCAAATAAAGCCCCTGCTGAAAAATAAGAGAAATACCCTCCTAAATACGGAAGGTAATCATAACCAGTGATATAAGCAGCAAGCATTGCAACAGGCCATAACATGAATAACAGATTTAAATACTTTTGCAAACCTATCATCAGTATAAAGAAAACTAGAAAGTAAAACTTTATTTCATATACTAAAGTCCAGTACACTCCGTCAACATGGTCAATACCTAAGTAATTTTGTAACAATGTAAAATTAACAACTATTTGGCTCGGGTATACTGACATTAAATCGCCACCCCAATAAAATGCAAACAAGGTGGTAAAAATAACAGCAAACCAATATGAAGGATAAAGTCGCGTCGCTCTAGAAACGGCAAACTGAGCAGGTGTTCTATTTCTAGCAGAATGAAATATTACAAAACCACTAATCATAAAAAACAATTCAACGCCAAGGTACCCATATTTAGTGAAATAAATAATCGAATCTACATGGTGTATGGAATCAATTTTTCCATTGGCTATGCCATTAAAAGTATAGTGGAATAAAATAACAATTATAGCCGCGAAAAAACGTCCATAATCTAACAATTCTAATCTTCTCATCTGAAATATACTCTAATGATAGCTTTAGCGTATAACGCCCGCAGCTAGGGAATTACAAAATAGTCCCTGTGTATTTCTAAATAATAGATATACATGGTGCTATTAGATTTAACCTATCTCACTAAAAATGATTAAATTCAACATCTTGCGCGACATCAATATATTACACGATTTAATCAAAAAAATGCTTTAACTCATTAAAAACAATATCAATAGTCTTAGCACTCTAATGATGACTGCGGTGTTACTGCTCGATGATAATCAACTGAGCCCAAATATCACTGAAAAGGGTACATACCGCTGATAACCTCATATTATGACGGGATCCACCAGTGTCACCCGATATGTCATCCAAGTAAAACTTAAGCCCGGATAAAAGCTTAAACTTTACTACCACATGTAAATTTATGGTTACTGGACAATTAACACTCGGAATAATGGTATAGAGAAGAAGCAAAGCTAATGATTATCTATACTCTTCTAGCAAACCAGCGAGTTCTTTCTTAAAGCCATTACCCAATTTAGGATCGCGCAAACCGTATTCAACAAAGGCTTTCATGTAGCCTAGCTTGTCACCACAATCGTGTGACTTACCTGTCATGTTAAAAGCTTCGACAGTGTCAGACTCAATCAACATATCAATAGCATCGGTTAACTGAATTTCATCCCCTGCACCAGGTAACGTTCTCGCAAGTAAATCCCAAATTTTTTCAGACAACACATAACGACCAACAACGGCTAAGTTAGATGGTGCTTGGCCAATTTCTGGCTTTTCAACCATTTTAAATATTTTAGTCGAGTCACCCGGGTTTATAGTTTCGCCACGGCAATCAGCAATGCCGTACTTATTGACTTGATCATCTGGTACTGGTGCAACCATAATTTGGCTGGCATTAGATTCGCGATAACGAATTAACATCGAAGCTAAATTTTCGGTGCGTTGATCTGCAGAATAAGAATCTAAAATCACATCTGGAAGCACTACTGCAAATGGATTATCACCAATACATGGCTTAGCACATAAAATAGCATGCCCAAGACCTTTGGCTTCTCCTTGTCGTACATGCATAATAGTGACGTTTTTAGGACATATAGCCTGCACTTCATGCAATAACTGACGCTTAACACGTTTCTCAAGTGTCGATTCTAACTCGTAAGATTTATCAAAGTGGTTTTCAATAGCATTTTTACTGGCATGAGTCACCAAAACGATTTCTTTAATCCCTGCACTAACACATTCATCGACAATGTATTGAATCAATGGTTTATCCACCAAAGGCAACATTTCTTTTGGGATTGCTTTTGTGGCGGGCAACATACGCGTACCCAAACCGGCAACAGGAATAACAACTTTCATAAATATCCTTATTTAGCTAACGCTAAAACTAAAGTGACAAAATTAAAAAACTAAAATGGATTAAGCGCAGACTTAGTTTGCGCGATGTCAGCAGGTAAATAACGTACTAACCAACATAAGGTTAAAATGGTTAAAAATAATAAAGTATTTGAGGGTGACTGCAGATGAAAGTCGACAGAAATATGCAACAACATGTGCACTATAGCCATTGCACAACCAAATGCGACGCCCTTGTAAAGTTTATTGTGACGTAAATACATAGTTCGACAAGCTAACCAAAACGAATAAAGTACCCATAAACCTAATATCACAGTCATTACCAGACCATACTCAAGGACAAACTGTATATATTCGTTATGAGCATGGCCGTAAAAACCTGAATAAAACTGTGGTTGGTATTGTGGGAATACAGTATAAAAACTCCCACCACCAGTACCAGTAAAAAGGTGTTCTTGAATAATAGGAAGGCTATCAATGACTACTTCATCTCGAGTTTCTGAAGCAAAAGAGGTATCATTGAGGCGCTGCTTAACTTTCTCAACGCCAAAAATAGAACCCACAATCAATAAATCTAGAATAAAAATACTTACAACTAAAGGCTTAAACAAGGTTGCAGGACGACGATAAATAAATATCGACAACAGTGACACAGCGGCCAGAGCGGTAAAAAAACCAGCATTCCCCATACGCGACCGACTTAAGATTAAGCCAATAATCATAATCACTATTGCTAAACGTAAAATGAGTTTTTGACTGAATAATGTCGATAACAAATCAATTAACATCCCACGTAAATCGAACTCTTTTTTGGTAGTTTTTAATTCTGATAATAACCAACCAAAAGCAATAGAAAGACATAACGCTAGATAATTAGCAAAATGATTTTGATACACAAACGATCCACGGGCCCTATCACCATCGTGATAACCAAAAATGGGTGATACTTCAAGCTGCAACAAATTGAGTACAGTGCCATAAAAAGCCTGTAAACAACCTGAAATAATGATAGCAATCAACAACCAACGTAATGCTTTAGCTTGCTGACAATATTGACTAACTAATAAAATAAACAGGGCATAACAAAAGGTCTTAAGTAATTGCTGTGCCGTCTGATATGGGTCAACAGTATCAATTAGCGGTATCCAATTAAGTAATTGCATACATAAGTAGACCTGCATTAATACTATGGGTAACAACAGCTTTTTTTGCCACTCGTGACGAAGTAATAACGCATCATGTTTAAAACAATATGCTACATGAGCAATAGCTAATGTAATAATAACAAATTCTAAAATCGCCAATGCCCAAATTCGATTACTACCTAATGGAATAGGCACCCAAATAATAACTGCACATAATGCTAGCAACATAGAACGATTAAATAACCCAAAAGTCATCGTCGTATGGGTAATTTTATTATCCATTAGCGGCACATATCCAGTTTAATCCATTTATTAACTTCACCACTAACGGGTGTTGCATAAGCAAAATAAGTACAGACCACAGGGGCTAATTTATACTTCAAAGCCAGCGTTTTAAGATCGGTAAACATTTCCCAGTTAGCACTAGCTGCAATATAAGCGCTACTAAATACTTTTTGCTTTTGGGCCATGGTTAAACTGGGCCAATAAGCAAAACCAATAGCTAAAGTTTGATGTAACACTTCTGGAGCATATGGACCATAATGCAAGGCTTGCTCTAAATACGGCCAAGCTTGCACGATATCTTTCTGGATAAAAGCTAAATTGTACGCATAATCGCTGTAAGCATTTGGCCAGTTAGGTCGCAGAGTGATCGCATCTAAATAGAGTTGATTAAACACTATAATATTCGGTTTTTCTTGTTGCGAAAACACCCCCCACTCCATCACTTTGGCTAGCGTTAACAAATAATGAGGGTTTTTGTCGTCAACACTAAAAGCATAATCAGCAGCTAATAATGCATTAGCATATTGTAACGATGTAGGTTTTGTACCTTGTTGCCATTGGTCAACATAAAAACGCGATTTAAAATGATATGCATTGGCTAAGCCCTTTTGCATCAACATAGGCAGTAAGCTTAACAATGCAAATATCATTAATGCGTAAACCATCTTGCGTGGAGACAACTTTACCCATGTCATTAATCACCGCACTCCGCAAATAATGCATTAGAAATATTATCTGGCACCAACGTCGTTAACGCATATGCATATTCTTGGCTAGTCAACTCTGTCACGATATTACTGGCTTGCATCAACTTTGGAGGACGACGGTTTAATGAATGACAATCAGAAGCCATAATCGAATAAAGCTTTTGTTTAATAAAAAGTTCACTCAATTTTTGTGGCGCTGGCCCCATGTCGCCAATTAATGACGCTGCGGTTAACTGAAGTAAACAACCAGACCGAACAAAAGAGTTTATCCGTTCAGGGTGAGATTGTAACTCTCGGTTACGCTCAGGATGAGCAATCATAGGTAGTACATTTCTTGCCAATAACCAACTAATCAACTTATCTGTACCAGGAGGAATATGACTACTAGGTAGTTCTAAAAGCAACACATCTTTTTGCTGATAACGGCCAAGAAAAGGCAATTGTTGTTGCTCAATAAACTGCATGATTTCTGGCGTAATTCTTACCTCTGCGGCAGTGCGTATTTGCACATCTAAACTGGTTAATGCCAACGCCTCACATAACAGGTCATAAGCCTTATTAATTGACTGCAAATTATTGTTGAAAATTCCCAAATGTATATGAGGTGTCGCAACCATACGTGACACCCCTTGCTCAACAGCGAGCGCCACTAGACCAATGGCTTCATCAATAGATTTAGCCCCATCATCGATATTGGGTAAGATATGGCAATGTAAATCAATCATGCCTTATTATTTGCCTTACTCTTCTTGGTGACAGAGTCTTTAATTGTAGAATCTGCGCCATAAGCTTGGTAGTAACCATAATCTCCTTGATATTGTAGTGCATCTTTAACATTGAATTGATTTAACACTACGCCAAACACTTTAGCTCGAGCCTGATTTAGCTTAGCTAATGTCAGCTTAATCGCTTCGCTGCGAGTATGTCCTGCTTTCACCACTAGCACTGTGGCATCGCATAATGAAGCTATAATTAATGCATCACTTACAGCATGTACAGGTGGTGTATCTATAATAATTTTACCGTATTGGGTTTTAAGTATTGTGAGTAATTCATCAAACTGACTAGAGGACAATAATTCTTGCGGATTTAACGGTACGGCACCTGCAGGCATAACATCCACATTAGGTCTTACTTCTTTTACAATACAATTATCCACACTGTCTGTGCCCGATAATATATTAGCAAGACCGGTCTGGTACGTTGGTAAACCAAAGCGCATCCCTAAGCTAGACTTACGTAAGTCAGCATCAATAATTAATACTTTTTCCATAGTGGCATAGGCAAATGCTATATTCATTGATGTCGTGGTTTTCCCCTCATTAGGAGTGGATGATGTCACCTCAATGGTCGATAACTTATTACCCATGGCCATCAATGACAGTGAAGTCCTAATGGTACGAATAGCCTCCGCGTGGAGAGGTAAATTCGTATCGAAAAAAGCAAAATTAATGTCTTCATAACTAGTGCCTTTTTTGGCTTTAGGCACGTAACCTAACGACCTTTGTGACAGTATTTTTTCAACATCATCACTAGTCTTAATTGTGTCATTTAACGAATCCAAAACTAAAACTAATACAATAGCAAAACCTAAACTTGCCATAAATGCTAAAATAACAATCATTTTTTTCTTTGGTTTTTCAGGTGATAGCGGTTCAACTGCACGGTCAGTAAATCGTGCAACTGGTGAATCAAAATCCCCTGTGACTGCAGTTTCTTTTTGACGAGCTAAAAAGCTGTCAAATAACTGCCTGTTGGTGTCAACTTCACGCAATAAACGCTGATAGTCAATATCCTTGGTACTCAAGTTTTGATACGCAGTTTTAGCCGAATTGAATTGCGATTCTAGGGCTTTTAAATTTTGTGCTGTAGTTTGCGCTTCATCTTCAATCCCTTGGACTAAACGGCTTATTTGCTTATGTAAATTTTGCTGCACGGTAGTAAGTTCAGCTTGTGCAGCAATCATTTTAGGGTGTTTTTGACCATAAACTTGTTGTAATTCAGAAACCTTACGTTCAACTAAAACCACTTCGCGTTTTACATTCTGTACTGACTGATGTGACGTCACTTCAGGTAAGCTTTCTAGACGACTAATGTCAGTGTCGCCATAACGTTTGACCACTGCCATAAAGCTGTCGGCTTCGGCTTTACGCGATCTCGCCACTGTAATCTCATCACTTAAACGCTCTAATTCTTTGGCATCTAATGCCGTAACCCCTTCAACGTCTATCAAGCCATTTACAAGCTTAAATTGTTCTAACCTATATTCAGACTGGTCCAAATTTAAGCGTAAGCCTTCTAAACGCCCCCCTAACCAAACATTAGCCTTCTGGGTCATTCCGAGCTTTGCTTCTAACTGACTTATAATGTAGGTATCACCGACAGCATTTGCGACTTGTGCTGCAAGCTTTGGGTCTGTACTTTCGTAACTAATATACGCCAGCTGAGTTTTACGCACAGGGGAAATACTAATACTTTGAGCGAAACTGTTTATTAATTGATGTTTGGCAATGTCTCGATTAACTATGCTATCACCCGAGGCAACTTCTTTAGGTATGAAGTTTAGTTGAGATTTAAGCTTAGAAAACCAACTTGGTGGCCGGTTAAATGCCGGGTGATTAATTAAATCAAGATCATTAAATACCCGTTCAGCAATACTACGAGACTTAATAATTTCAAACTGAGTTAAGTAGTATTCTTGCTGACCAGAATTAATCCCATAGACTTCATCAATTTTAATCGCCTTAGCCTGCTCAGACTCGATCAATAACGTCGATGAAGCCCTATAAGTTGGCGTAATACTTAACACAACAAACACTGTTAACGCTGAAACTAAAATTGTAAATGCTAAAATTCGCCACTTAAAACGCAATATAGGTAAAAGCAGTTTTTTTACATTGATAAGTTGATCCATTTGCATTGTTGCTGGGCTAATAACATTGTTTGAGGGAGCACTTTGACGTCTTTCTTGGAAGATCATTAAAAAAATCTCTGTTCAATAGTAATGGTATCACCAGCTTGAATGGCACTATTAATAGTACCCTGTTCAGACTCGACTTTGCTTCCCTCACGGGAAATAGAAATCTTTTCTTGCGAGGCCCGTTCGGTTAAGCCCCCCGCTAAAGCAATAGCTTGATTTACAGTCATTCCTGGCTGATATGGGTAACCGCCAGGCTTTTTAACTTCACCATGAATATAAAATGGCCGATATTCAACCATGCCTACAAACACACTAGGCTCAATAAAATAATCACCCTTCAAACCATCGTAAACCAACTTTTCTACCTGTTTAATGGTTAAACCATTCAATTTTAATGCCCCCAAAAAAGGGTAGTTTATAGTACCGCTATTGGTGATTTTAGTTTCGAGTGTTAATGCGTCTTCACCATAAACTTTAATGATGATTGTATCACCAGCCCCTAATTGGTAACTCTGAGTTTGAGCACTGGCCAGCTTGGGCTGTATAAACAGCAGTAAAAACATAACAGAAAAACATAAATGAGATAAATTCTTCATGGGATCCCTATAAGGTCATTTCTGCATTAATGAAATACACGTTGCGGTCAAACACATACTGTTCATCATTAGAATCAACTTCAGAAATATTGACTCCAGCCTCTAAAGTTAACCAACGACTGACGTTATAATTGACTGAAAATAGGTAAAGCTTACTTTTATCCTCACGATCTACGCCAGTGTAAATGTCATCAAAATGACTATAACCAATGGCTGAAGAGAATAAATCACTCCATTCATGGTTCCACTTAACACCATAACTAGTTTCCTTTACATAATCTCCGAAACCATTAGGGTCGCGGCTAGTACGACCCGAGGTAAAATCAAATACCGAATATGTAAGAGGTTTCCAAGAAACCTTAGCCTCCCATGACAAACCGCTAAAGTCTTCACGTTCTTCATTCTCAAAAATTTTTCGCTGGTAACCGACTTTGATACTACCTTCTGAAGCAGCCGTAGCCTCCCACTCGACGCCTAACCTTGCCGTATTAGTCATACTGTCACGATCACCAGTTGGATCCATCAAATCATAGGCAGTATCAACACTCTGAAAGTCGGCAAAAATACTGGTTACTGACTGGGTATCATAATAAAAAGTAGCGCCTAAAGTCGTATCATCAAAATTACGATATTGAGTTATTATTTCATAATTACTGTACTCTTTACTATAGAGTTCAGCATTGACTCTCACCCTCGCCGGCGTTGTTTTTGCACCATACTCATAATACCCTCCAACACTAAACACGTCATAGGTATTAGGTTCATCTTGACGATAGCCGCTATTTCCCTCAAAAAAACCAGTTCCACGATCTTCGTGACCAGCAACGTACATAGCCTCGAAATTAAAACGGTTAGACTGGTTTAATTCAACTTCAGAACTAGCCCGCAGTAAGGCATCTAAATAGTTGTCATCACTACTACTAAAATAATCACCATATTCAAACCCGAGCTCTAACATGTGAATACTGTTACCATCCAATAACTGAGCATGAACAGCAGGTGTAACAGTTAAAATCCAACTGTCTTGAGTATCCGCTGAAGCACTACTGATATTATCATCATATTTAAGACCGCTGTTTAAACCAGGTATAAAATCAATACCCGATTCAGTTTGAATCATGCCAGCTTTTTCATCTGCTGCAAATATAGGGTTAATAAGTATGAACGAAGTAATAACAGTAACAATGCAACTCAATTTAAACGGTATGTTCATGACTAACTATCCTTATGAAAAATGTATGAGGAGAAAACAACACTTACGTTATAACACCCGAGAGAAAACTTTAAACCTTGAATTGGCTGTGTTTGACTTTATAAGCCTTAAGTTTGACCTACAAAACATAACCAGAATGTCAAAGGGGCAAGCATCATCCGAAAGACTAATAAATGCTCATTCGAAAATGGAATGGAAATACTAGTGAATAAAAACCTACGGAATCATTAATAAACGTTTTTACCGACAAAACCTTTAAAAAAAGTCAAAAATACAATCTTTATATCCCACCACAATGACCAATTACGAATATAATCAAGGTCATATTCAACTCGCTTCTCCATTTTATTAAGGGTATCCGTTTCACCGCGCCAACCATTAACCTGAGCCCAACCAGTAATACCCGGTAGAACTTTATGTCGGAGCATATAATAACTTACTAACTTACGATATTCTTCATTATGGGAAACTGCATGAGGACGCGGACCTACTACTGACATATCTCCCATAAGGACATTAAAAAATTGAGGTAATTCATCTAATGATGTTTTTCGTATAAATGCACCTACATTAGTAATACGGGCATCGCCTTTCCGAGCCTGAATAACCTTATCTGTATTTTCAGTTACCGTCATCGAACGAAATTTCCATACTTTAATTTTCCGGCCATCTAAGCCATAACGATCTTGCTTAAAAATAATTGCCCCGGGTGATGATATATAAACAGCTATAGCGACGGTAATAAGTACAGGTGATATGACCACGATGGCACATAAACTAAAAATGATGTCAAAACTACGTTTGTAAAAACGCTTCATTCCAGCAACTGGGGACTCAAAAACACTTAATGTATCAACTTCACCAACGCTGCCAATGCGTGCATGCATTAAGTTTTTCAACAAAAAGTCAGGTGTAATTAACACATCAACAGTACTGTCACCAAGTGTCAGAATAATATCGGCTATACGTTTTTCAGCCAACATAGGCAAACAAACATATAATTTGTGTATATTACCCGCCCGAGCCAACTGAACGGCATCGTCAATTGAACCTTTTAATAATGACGCATCAAGATTTTCAATTCGATTAGGTTCCCTGTCATCAAAAAAACCAACACATTCAAAGCCTAATTCATCATGTTTAAATATTTCATCAAATAATTGTTTACCTGTTTGTGTTAATCCAACAATAGCAATCTTTTGGACGTTATAACCTTTTATTCTACGAATACGTTTTATCTCTCTAACACAAAAACGCCAACTGACTAATAATACAACAGAGAGAACATACCACCCCCCCATGGCAACTCTCGAATAGGTATCACTGTATTTAAATAAAAACAAAACTAACGTCATGAATAGAAATGCGAAGGTTACATTTAGCAGTATTAATCGACACATTGTAGAGAAGCGACTTAAGCGCCAAGATCGATATAAGCCTAATGACTCACCAACATAACTAAAAAAGAATAAAACACCAATTAAAACTAACAAATAATCTTTGTCGAAACCAATATTATACCCGCGCATAATAATTAATAATGAAAAAGCAATAATAACTATATCAATAATACGCAATAAGAAATTTGATCGGACACCTGTAAATTGAAACTTTGATGGTCTATCCATTAGAGCCTCTTATGATTAAATTTAATCTTTTTAAGATTGGTTGATATAACAGAAATGAACTTGAAGGAAATAAAATTGCAACAATAAAAGCTTTAAATAAATTACGTTTTTTTAATAGACTGACTATCTCGAGATATTTGTATGACCTCAAGAGGTTTTTAGTACGTGTAATTTGCGCTCTTTGAGTGTCATTATCAAAACTAAAACAATTAGCAAATTTAGCATCTGAATCAATTAATACACTAATATGTTTCAAATTTAAAACGCTTGAAATAGAATCACCACGAACATTATAAATATAACCAGAATAAGGAACAACCTCAGCATTCGCAGTATTTGCCAAGCAATTCGCTAAAAAATAATAATCTTCGCCAACTCTAACTTCAGGCCAATACTTAATACCTTTATTATTAATAAAACTGCGTTTAAAAACGGGTTTTAAGTAACCTGTTGATTTTACATTTGAAAATATGAGGTTGGTATTAATTAAAAACTGAAGAGTAAACTCACCTAAAGGAAGATCTGATTTACTATAATAAGGTATTAAATCCGATTTAGAATTTAGTTTCTGATAAAAATTATCAAGAATAATATCAGTTTTATCATTTTTTAAAGAAAGCAAAGTCGATAAACGATCAGGTAACATATCATCATCAGAATCAAGTACCGCTATCCACAACCCTCTTGCCGCATCAAAACCAGTGTTTCTTGCTCCACCTGGCCCAGAGTTCTTTATATTTTTAATTAACCGAAGACGAGGATCATTAATATTTTTTACGACAGAAATGGTATCATCAGTCGAACAATCGTCAATGACGATAACTTCAACACTTACACCAACTTGATTTAAAGCAGAAAAAATTGCTGTTTCAATAAAATCAGCAGAGTTCCAAGCAGCTATGACAATAGAAACATCTATATCATTTTCAATAACGGTATTCATATATATTTTTTAAACCGTCCTTTTGACCAAAGACCATAAAAGAAGCCAAGCCCATGAAAAAAATCACAAATTGAATCTAGAAATGATTTTTTAGGATTAATAATATTAACTGGAAGCCAGATAATAGATTTTAAAATATAAGCATTACCTTTAAATAAACATGTTAGAAAAGTATAGATTTTTGACTTAGTCGAAGATTCAATTGCATAGCCAGTTGCACCATGCCTAAAACTTCTATCCATTACCCAAGTTACTGTCATTCTTGAATCAACTACATTTTCATAAACTAATGCTTTCGCATCCCAATAAAGAGTAGCTCCTTGCTTTGTAGCCCGAAGAAAAAGGTTTTTATCTTCTCCCCCTTCTGTTAGTTGCTCATTAAAAAATAAATTATTATTATAAAAAAATTTCACATCCATAAGCACATTATTAGTTGCAGCCCATGAAATAGTTGTGTTGTGAGTAAACTTTCGTTCAGAGAAAATAGAAGCAAATTTAAACGAATTGTTGGCCGTCTGAGGAAAAATGGGGATCTGTGGGCCAGTAACAGCATTAGCATTATAAGATTTTTGCGTTAACATAAGATGATTTAACCAGAATTTTTCTGGATAAGCATCATCATCTATAAAAGCTAAAAAAGAAAAATTATTATCAACTGCATATTTAAGAGCTGCATTTCTAGCAAATGGGATACCTAAACGACTCTCTAAACAATGATTTATACTAAAATCATTAGATCTATATTTACCAATTAGGTTTTGTATTTTTGTTGAAGCTGTAATAGAATTTTCTAGAATAAGTAACTCGAAAGTAAAATTATTCACTTCAAGAGATTTAACTTTTGAAATGCACTCTTCTAGGCTATTCATTCTAGACCCAACCGAAAGGCAAGTAACTAGAACATTTCTCATTTCAATGGTCTCATAATTATGAAATAGAAAAAATTATAAATAATTTTAAAAAAAGTTGATACCTTAGGAAGATCACTATTAAACAATAATTTAAAACCAATGAAGTCGAACCTTAGCGCAAATTTAACTGTTAAATACGAGTAAAAAGAAAACTTTTCATCCATTTTATATTTTACAAATTTTTTAACTGCATTATCAAGAATAAATTCTTTACTCATTTTAAGAAATAAGCTGAACTGATCAAAGTTATTTTTAATTGATAATGACGTTCCCCAGTCATTGCTAGACGTAAATATATTGACACCTTCTCCATAATCAACACCAGACTTTAAATCCATAGTGACTAGGTTACATTGAGAAATTAAATGAAGCCACATTAAATGATCTTCACCTGCAACGGTCAATGTTTCATCAAAACGTAAACCATTAAGTATTTTACGAGAGAAAACAATTGTTGAAGTTTGACAAAAATAAGTTTCAATTAAATTAATAAAGAAAACCTTTGCTTTAATTTCAATAATTAAAGATTGCTTAACTTTATTTTTATTGACATAATCATTTATGTAAGGATTTTCGACAAAGTAGCTATAATCATTATCAAACCTCTGATGGTCACAGAAATAGAAATCACTTGATTTATTAAGATAAAAAATCGCCCGGCTAATATGGTCATCATGCCAAATATCATCAGAATCAAGAAAAGCAATATAATCTACATTCAAAGAATCAGCAAAATCAAGTCCAACGTTTCTAGCTTTGGCTGGGCCTGAATTTTTTTGATTAATTATTTTAATTTCTATATTTTGTGTTTTTTCTAAATTTTTTAACTCTTTCTCAGCATTAATTGGAGATTCATCATCAATAATAATAATAGTAATACTTATATTCTCAATATCAGACTGTGAAATAATCGAATTTATTGAATTACGCAATAATCCGGATTTCTTTTGATAAAATGGAATAATTACGGCTAAATGTTTCATCCGATACCCCTAGCGATTTTGCATTTTGAACTCAATGCTTCCAAAGCGTTAGCAGAATTTCTTTCAAAAACACTGTCAGAGCTTAAAAAAGCATCGTCAATTAAAAAGTTCGATAATGTTTTCGCTGCATTATTAACGAAAATTGAATTGATCATTTTTAATTTATCTTGAACATAATTACTGCGTTTCCCAGTTGCTTGTAAACCGGAAAATGAAGACCAGAAATCTAGTATAGAAGAGTTTGGGCAGTCATTGAAGCGTAATGATAAATCCATCGACTCAGCCCAATCGAACCATTTATTACGGTGAATAGCTACTTTAGGTTGAATAGGAATCCAAGGAACTCGCAACGTATCAGCAAGTATTACACCATGCATCGCTTCAGAAATAATAAAATCACAACTCTTAATCATAGAAAGTGTGTTTGTTACATTTGGTTCTGTAGGGTCTAAGTAAACTAGGCTAGCCACATCACAAACTTCTTTCCAACATGCTCGAGGAATACTCTGATAGTGAGGCATAAAACCAATTCGACTAACTCTATTAGGTGACGGTATATGTAATGGAAATTTGAGAAATTTAGCTAAAATAGCAGCGTCAGTTATCACTTTAGATTTATCAATATTGAGTTGTTGAGCTGTTCTTGGGCCTCTAACAAACGTAATATCCCAACTACCGTCATGAACATTAGGAATGGGTGTATAACCACCATATCCGGAACCCATCACTATTTTTGATGCCTCTTTAGAATAATGATCCCAAAGAATTGAACCAACACCTAAGAATAAAGTACTTTCGTCCTCATCGAAAAAACCAGGTTCAATTAAATTACTCCATAAATATTTGTTTAACTCATCACCAAAGTTTGGAGGGTTTGATTCAAAAAAAGTCAATTTCAAAAAATTATCCTTATTTAATTATTGTTAAAAAAGTAAAGTTCCCAATCGATGGAATTATTTTAAATCGACGAGAAAAAAACTCTAAAAAACCGATATAAAAGGCTATCAGCGATAAAGAGTAGATAACTATATAAATGTAAATATTATGAATAAAACCAGTAAACAAAAATTCACAAAGAAAGTTAGCCAAGATTAATGACAACGTAGAATTAAATAAAACTTTAAAGTATGAACTAGTAGAAAAACAAATAAACCGCCTAACTAATATCAACGATGACATATAATTAACAAATTTAAAAAACACTAAAGAATACAAGAAATATTCCATGTTGTATGATGCTAAAGTCATATATATTGGAATAGAGATAGTAGCAACACATACTTGAATTTTCGATAAATGACGAGCGCCACCAAGTAATATAATAAAATTCCTCTGTGGTACACCTAAGGACACAATCAATGCGATTATACAAAAGAAATTGAATATTTTAATTGACTCAACCCATTTATTGGTAAATAAAATATTGAACATTGGTTCGCTAAAATAATAAGCCAAAAAAATCAATGGCAACATCAACCACCAAGTAACAGCCGTTAGCTTTATAAATTCATTACTTTTATCAACTTTAACATCATTAATATTTTTAGAGATCTTACTTAAAGAAACTTCATTTATCGTACTAATAAAAATATCTACTATTATGTCATATAGACGTTTTGATAAATTAAAAAAACCTAACTCTTTAACACCTAAAAAACTCCCTACAATAAATGATTCAGCTTGAATGAATAAATTTGTAAATCCATTCACAAATGTAACAGGCATTGAAAACTGATACATATCCTTAATAATTCCAAAACTAAAAAATAATAAAGTTTGATCTCTAAATTTAATGTATAAAAAAATAAAACCAAATAATGAAATAATGATTTGACTACATACCAAAGCCCATACACCAAAATCTAACTGCAACATAACGTATACCGTTATAGCTGAAGACAAAGTACAAATAACAGTTCTTATAGCTAGTTGGAAATAAAATTCATATTTGACACAAAGAGTATTATACACATTTACAAAGCAATCAAATATCACTTTTACAAAAAGTAACATGACCATATTGTTAATAGTTTCAGTATAAAAATCAAATTTAAAAAAATAAAAAAATAATAATAATAAAAAAACTAAAATAATTGAAATAAGAACATGAAACCAAATAACAGTAGAGATCATTTCGCTTGTTATGTATTCACTCTTAAATAAATTATCTCGCCATCCTGTAGGTAAAAATGAAGAAACTAGAAAAATCAATGTTAATGCTAATGCCACCTCGCCAAAGGATTCAGGGTCCAAAATCCTAGCACTGTAAACAAATACAATAAAATTAAGAATTGGCGGAAAAAATTTACTTATAAATAATGCAAACATAGAGCTTTTATTTTTCATTTAAAAACCTAATTTTAAATTGCTCCAATAAATTGCTTGTAATAAAGAAAAATACATCTAACCGGCAAAACAAAACTGATATGGAACGCAGTATATTTCTATTTTTAATTGCTGTATAAAATTCGATCCATTTTATTTTTTTATTTATTGAGTAATACAATTTATAAAATAATGAGTGAACCTTAGTGTCATAATCAAAATCATTTATTAAGGATAAGTTGCAATCTCTTAAATATATTAAATCTTCAACTGAATGTGTTGCTGAAAGAGAATCATCTCTCACGACTGTAACGTACCCACATGCTTCGACAAGTATAAAGCGAGCTCCATGTAATAGTAACCTTGAATAAAACTCAAAGTCTTCTCCAAGCCTCATCTCTTCTTTATATTTTATTTGATACTTCTTAATAAAACTAAGTCTCAATAGTGGTTTCAAAAAACCAAGTTCTTTTCTATACTCATCTTTTTTAGTTATATTTGACTCAACAAAATAATATATATCAACAAGTAGTGGGATTTCAACATTTAACATTTTTGATAATGTTGTAGGATTATTTTCAAAAGTTCTAAATTGATCGTCGCCAATTATTTCATAACCATTATCATATGTTAATAATGATTCAAATCGTTTTTCAATCATAAAATCATCTGAATCTAACACAGTAACCCATTCAGTATCACAAATTTCAAGCGCTCTATTTCTTGAAAAAGAAGGTCCCATATTTTTATCATTAGTAAGAACTTCAACTTTAGCTTCTGAAAAATATGTATTATTAATTATTTCAAGTGTTTTATCTGTTGAGAAATCATCAATAACAAATATTTTTTTGACAAATGATTGATTTAAAGCTGAATTAATACATTTTACGATTGAATCTTCACAATTATAGGCCGCAATTATAACTGAAATACTATTATCCATTAATAATTCTCAATATGGTTTAAACCCAAAGATTTTAAATTAACCCCTAGATGAAAGGTTCCGCGCATTAACCAAAAGTGAAATTTATCATTATTAAAAAAATGTAATAAACAAAGAGCAAAGCAATAAGTTAATTTTGATAACGATATTATAAAACATTTAAATTGATTTAAACCACGATTATCATCTAAATTTAACTGTCCAAAAGACTGACCCATTCGAAGCTTTCTTTTCAAAATCCATTTTTTGGTAAGTCTATTTTCTGGAACAGGCTCTTCAACAATCGCCATAGGTTCGAAAACTAATTTAGCGCCACTTTCATACATTTTATAAAAAAAATCTGTGTCTTCGCCACCAGTCCTTCCATAATCTAAATTAAAACGTAAACCATCAACTTTGGATAAATTTATTAAAGTATTCCCAGTATACCCCGTCTGAATTTCATTATTAATGAACACCGGTTTATGCGAATGAAAGTCATTGTTAAGTATCCATTTAGGTGTATTCTCTTGATAAATTGCATTTACAGGACCAAAAACAACATCAGCATTTTCTGTTTCTAATTTTTTCAGCATCAATGAAAGCCAATTATTTGATGCTACCTGATCATCATCAATAGTTAAAAACATTGGGCTCGTTGTATGATCTAGACAAGCATTTCTAGCAATAGAAATATTTCGCTTAGGTGCATGAATATATTTTAAAGTCAACTTTAATTCTAACGCTAAGCCTTCGATATATTCTCTTGCACAAGCCGTTTCATCATTATCAGCAACAACTATTGTAATTGTGACATCTTTAGGTATAACTTGTGCACGAATAGACTCTAAAGTGAACCTAATTTCAGGTCTTTTATAGGTACAGATGCCAATACATACTTCCATAACGAATCCTATCTATATAAAATTTTTGAAATTAATTTTCTGCAGAATCCAGCCGACCAACCCAAATGCATAAGTGCAGCAGTTGGTCCAGACAAAACAATAAATAATTTTTTATTCTTAATTGACAGTAAAACACCATAAGCTAAACACAGGCCTAACCAACTTATAAATGGTAATGTAAAAATTATATTTATTGGAAATAATAAACAAAGTAGTAATGTTGGGAGAACAGACAGTGGTATAAGTTGTCGAATTTTTGGGATTTGTTTATGTTTAATAACATTAGAAGCACGACCTATTCCATAGCGGTAATATTGTTTAAATAGACCTATAAAATCACTTCTAGGATAGTAAGTCATAAAGGTTGATGATGTTAGCCAAATTTTAAATCCTGCTTTAATTAATCTAAAATCTAATTCAGCATCTTCGTTTGCAACGAATAATTCATCATAACCACCAACATCAGTGAAAGCAGAAACACGCATTAAAGCATGATGACCATGTTCTACCCACTTCCCCTCATTGCTAATATTACGATGTGCCGAACCGCCATTACCTAGTTTTGAGTTTTGCGTTATAGCAAACATATTCTGCATAGCTGTTTTACCGACGGTATCCATTGCTATTACCACAGAATCTGCATCCGTTACTTCAGCCGACTGAATTAACTCAGTTACAAAGTTATCAGGATAATCGGCATGTGCATCAATACGAATAAAATATTTACTATCAAACCCAAAAAGCTTAATAGCAAGGTTTATACCGGCACTTTGAATTTTCTTTTCGTTAAAAATCAACTTAATATTAGAATTTACAATGATATAATCTTTGACTATCTGCTGAGTACCATCTGAACTTCCACCATCCGCAACAATGATTAAACTATTCTTATTTTTACAAAATTGTTGTAATAATCGACCGATATGTTCTGCTTCGTTTAAGCAAGGAATAATGATCAGAATTTTTTGTTTATCCATTACTTAAAAGTTCCTGATGAGTCCTTTTTCCACTCTGCTAATGCTCTAACAAGTCCATCATCAAATGTTTTACCATTATCCACTAGCCACTGAGGGTATATGTTGGTTGATTGCACCAATTTCATCACTCTATCTGGGTGAATTCCAATATTTAATGCATTGAATAATCTGAATGCTTTAGCCGCTGCCAACACAATAAACTTGGGGACAAGAAATGTGTTAACTTTTGGAAAATGTTCTTTCGTGAATGTGTTAATAATATCCTCCAAGGTATAGCCATGATGGTAAGCACCATTAAAAGTAACTTCATCATTATGAGCCCCTCTGACGAATTCGATGGCATTGAGCAAATCACCAACGTAAATACATGCTTTGATCGTATCTTTACGTCCAGGGTAAATAAACCAACCTTTAGACAATAACGTAGCTAATCGAGTGAAATTACCTCCTTCCCCGTGACCAAAAACGACAGCAGGTCTGACAATTGTCAATTTATAATTACTATCGAATTGTTGCCAATCACGATGGATTCTTTCAGCTATCTTTTTAGAATAACCATAAGAGGATGTAGGCTTTAAGGCCGTAGTTTCTACTTTTTGATCTTCACCAGGACCATATACAGAAATTGAACTCGTGAAAACAATTTCTTTTATATTGCATTTTTTAGCATATTTACATACTTCAATTGCACCAACTATATTAGTTTCATAGTATTCATGATGTTCATGTCCCGGCGTAGTGTGGATTGCAGCTAAATTATAAATAACATCAATATTTTTATACACCTCTAAAGATGCTAAATCTCGTACATCAGCCTGAATATATTCAACATTTTTCACAATATTTTTTGGCGGTTTGATATCAATAGATATTATTCTGTCTACTGTATTATCCAATGAACAGATCAAATGGTTACCAATAAAACCTGAACCACCAAAAATAATTACTTTTTTACCAACATCATGCAACATTAACAATTCTCCTGCTTACAGAACTAAATGAAATCCAAGCCAAACAAATCAGAAACTGAGCTAATGTAAATTGTCTTAACAGAACAGCTTCAAGGAAAGATTGCGTAAAGAAAAAGAAGAAAACAAATATTGACAAAACCAATAATGGATTTGTAAAGTCATAGTTTTTATAAAGTTTTTTTATAAGTAGAATAAGGCCTACTACATAGATAAAAAAACCAACAAAACCTAATTCAACCCATATATTAATAAACATATTATGAAAGTTAAATCCCGAACCTGACTCTACTTTCGCGTACTCCCAGATATCTTCAGCAACCATATTATTTATAACGAAAACACTTTGATACCCAGAACCTAATATAGGGTTTTCAGAAATCAAATCTAAACCTCTCTCCCATATATAAGTTCTTCCTGTTAATGTAGGATCCTTCCCGATATCATACATAAATTCGTCAAAAAAACTTTGAGTCAATGAATAAATCGCTATTCCAATAATTGAAATAAGTATTGCCACCATAAAAAAATTAACATTTAATCTCAAATAAAATGTAATATTTTTTAGTTTGGTACCACATGAATAAATACATTAAAAACAACGACATAGATACTGATAATGTGGTGCCAAATGATTTTGCTTTTAATAGAACCAATACAGCAAGGAATAACAAAAATCCGCCTAGAATACGTGATAATCTATTGGTTTTTTCACTATAAAAATACATAACAACACCAACACCAACCCCAATAGCCGTATGTATAGCCAAATAATTCTTACTTGAAAATATTCCAATTAAACTTATTTCACCAGTCATTCCATTTAATGCAACACGATTGGAAGCAAGACTTGCGCCCATTGCAATAATAAACGTAAAAACCAAACAGTTTAGCAGTAAGTTTTTATCTACGCGGCAGATCAACACTATTGAAAATACAGTTGTTAATAATAATTGAACTCCACCTCTAAATGCAATCATGGAAGTATCAGACCAAAAAGATGATACTATAGCAAGACATGGGATAATCAATAACGCCCTATATCTCAACAAGATTCGATAGCTCTCACTAATATTATTAATCAAAATAGAACCGCCACAAACAATAAACATCAACGCAGCTAAAGAACCAATAGTTGAATTAAATACTAATGAGAAAAAGAAAGAAAATACAACAAATATTAAGATAACATCTGTTCTTAACAACTTATAGTCATTCATAATTATTAATTTTTACTTGAATTATGTTAGTTAAAGAAATAGTATCAACGAAAATGTATAATGAATTTGTTATTAAATCATGAAAAACTCACTATCTAAGAAAATCTCAACTGCTCGCGTAATTTGCATTTTAAGTTTGATTTATGTACATTTTCCACCTCTATATGGCGAAATAACAGATGTAAATAATTTCGAAGATTATTTTATTATGTTGGTAAGCAATCTTATTGGAAGGTCTAGTGTTCCTTTGCTAAGTATTGTTAGTGGTTACCTTATCGTAACTTCCATTTCAAAATATAAATATACTCGATTATTAAGAAATAAAATGCTAACTCTTTTAGTTCCTTTAGTTGCATGGAATTTTTTATCGCTTACTAAGGATTTAATGTTAGGCACATCCCCGCTAGAAGATAAAAATATTTTAAACTATTTATTATCAATATACGACACACCAGGAATCATGCCATTATATTTTTTAAGAGACATATTCGTATGTGTAACTCTAGCATTTATCTTATTAAGGTTAACATCTGGAGTGAAATCAATTATTACAACATTCTTACTTATAACATTATCAATATTTGATTTAAATAATTACTTATTTATAAATGATAAAATAATCATCTTCTTTTTCCTTGGTATGATTATTGCCAAAAACAAAAACTTTTATATCGAAAGCTTTGAAAGTAAATTAATGTTCACTACGAGTTTGATTTTGTTAATTATTTCAACAAACTTATTAATAATTATTAAACCAGAAAACTTACCGGACGAATTACTCACTATAATTTCTATAACATCTAGAGTTTTTGGAGCTATAATATTTTGGAATATAGCTTGTTTTTTAACGAAAAAATTTAACATAGGTAAATATAGTTCAGTTATATTTTTTACATTTTGCTCACATACTCTAATAATCAGTTTTATATGGATTATAGCAAAGAAGCTTCATATTGAACCAATGACATACAGTTATGTAGCACTCTTCGTCAGCAGTCCAATATTAGTATTTATTATCTCGCTTATGATTTACAAACCTTTTCTTCGCATATTTCCTAAAGCTCAAGTTCTATTGACCGGTAAAAGATGACTGCAAATCTGCCCTAGTAAACCGTGTGAGCAAAGAAACATTTAAAGTTAAACTCCAATGACAAAACTTTAAGATAATGATTTTAATCAAAGTCGGAACTGTCCATCTAGTCCTTCAAATTATCTCTCTTAACTGAGCTCTATAATTGAAGTTGACGATAGCAAACACTAAAAAAAAAGACACGCTACCGCCACTAGATTACAGCTTCCAGATTGCTATGATTCATTTCAAATTGTTAACATTTTATGCATTAAGCGAAAAAGTAGAAAAGTATCTCTTTCGACTCTATCGGACAAACATAGAAATGAGAAAAAAACCAGTAAAATATCAAACAAATCATAGGACTTATGGTTTCAGTACTATTTTCGTAGACTTCATTCCTTGCTTAAATTTTCCATTTCTACTTTCTATTTTGTATTATTCATCTTTAATAATGTTACGAGTATATGATATACAGCAACTTAATGACAGTTTTTTGACACTTCCTACTTTTTGTCGATTATTTGACGAAATGTTAAACCAAAAATCAAAATACTGGGAAGTTACTTTTTAGTATTAGCTTAAATTCAAATTACTTTTACATTAGCACAACAGTAAAATAGCTCATTTAACAATCAACTCAAGCTTTAAGGATCTCTTTACATTGTTACTTCATGCACCATAACGATTATTAAAAATAAAATCATGCACTTTTTTTGTGCCTATAAAATAGGCTTATTGTGTATGCATTATTAAAGAAACATATCAAAAACCAAAAAATCAAACACGTAAGACACTGTTATTATTAGTTATAACACTAAACCTCACTATCAAGCGTTATCTAAACTAAAAATCATTCTATCTATGAAAATGATCAACATTAATTTATAACTTATTACATAACAATAACCATGCCAACAATTTGACGCTGACAATATTCACTATCAACAAACCAAACTAGGTTATGAATTAGACATGATTCATTTGATGTATTTTTTACAGCTTGTTCTATGTTTATGTATACTCAAACATAGAACAAGCTAGTTGTGTCATTTTATTGTCGATTCGCGTTTTACTAGTTTTTGATATGGGCCGTTATTGAATAAATTTTTGTTAATTATTTACAGTGTTATTATTAACCATCATTTTTAGTAGGATTTACGTATTTGGCTTATTTTTTTGTTGCAACATATATCGCCATTTGCTTATCTTGTCAGTATTTTTTTTGGCTGTTTGTATTTCCAACATAAATGACAACCTATTTACTGTCGTTTTTTTAAACAAGTAGAACTCCGCTATGGTGTTGAAAATGTTAAAGGCTTTAGTGACTATCGATGCGATGGCTTGTCAAACAAAGATAGCCAAAACCATTGTGGAACAAGGCGGTGACTATCTGCTTGCCGTTAAAAGTAATCAGGGAAAGCCGCGCGAAGCGATAGTCAAAGCCTTCTCTTTCCTGCGAGCCTACAATACAGACAAATCCACAATTGAACAGGGTCATGGGCGTACAGAGTGTCGCCAGTGCTATATTATTGACAGTACAAACTTAGCCGGTGACTTTTCAAAGTGGAAAGGGCTAAAAAATATCCTTATGGTTGAAAGTTGTCGCCTTGAAAAAGGAAAATCAATCGAGCTTGAGTACCGTTATCACATCAGCTCTAAGGCGCTAAGTGCTGAACAAGCTGCGATAGCCGTTCGAGAACATTGAGGCATAAAATCAATGCACTGGGTGCTTGATGTCAGTATGAGGGGGAGGATGCATGTCAAATGTACAACGCTCACGGGGCCAAAAACCTGTCATGCATGCGCCATATCAGTTTGAATATGTTACGAGCAGAGTCG
Organism: Shewanella sp. AC91-MNA-CIBAN-0169; assembly: GCF_040310165.1. Taxonomy (NCBI): domain Bacteria; kingdom Pseudomonadati; phylum Pseudomonadota; class Gammaproteobacteria; order Alteromonadales; family Shewanellaceae; genus Shewanella; species Shewanella sp. AC91-MNA-CIBAN-0169. Next base: position 1,281 of record NZ_JBEOPM010000017.1, on the reverse strand, counting down.
ACGAAGATAAGCATTGTTGAAAAACAAAAGCGATGCATGATGAATCCATCGATGCTTGAAGCTATATTAAAGGCTGGATTTAGCGCCTAGATTAAAATTAAGCACTCATGCGGTGGTCCTGGGTAGTTAACGCAATTAATTACATGGTTGATAATATTCAACGATCATTTATCGAAAAAAAAAATTACAGAAGCCTTGTTGCGTGATTTCTATATCGACTCACATACCAGGTTACCTAGTCGCCGCGCGTTATTAATAAAATTGAATAAATTCAAACCGAATATGAGCAACATGGTAACCATTATTACCTAGGCTTGTTATCGATGACATCTTTAAAACAAGTAAATGACAATGAAGGTTGTGGCTATGGTGGTGACTATATTTTATCTGGTTCTCAAATTTTTAGTAAACATATAAGTAATTTACAAAGCATTACTTTATACCGTATTTCTGGGTCTGAGTTTGCATTTTTATTTTTGCTGACTGAAGAGGCAGCCAAAGAAATCGACTTAAAAATTTCATCCATTAAATCGATTGAAAACAATGACCGATTTGATAATGGCTTTGCCAGACACGCTTTAACTCGTGTAAATCATCATGAAGATTTTACTGAAGTGGTTAAACGTTTAGATAATCAGTTAGCGCATAATCAATATACTGAAAATGCAAATGGCTTGGTTACAGTTTTATTAATGCAAAAAATCACACTCGTGAAGAATGAGAATGGGTCGGTATTTTGACTCAATTTTCTGAATATTTTAAAAATGATGTATGTAATTGTGACAACAAAAATTTTGCCATTATATGTATCCCATTAGATAAAATTTTCGATTTAATGTTACAACCGATCGTTGATAATACTAAAAAATTTTATACATTGAGTCATTCGTGCGCTTTAAAGTTAATTGTGAAACACTATCGACAGTAGATGTATTTGCGAAGGCAGACCGTTTAGGTCTACTTCAGGAGATTGAACAAGCTGTTGTGTGCTTTATTCTTTATAAGCTGCAACACATTGAAGACACCCGTGTAGCCATTAATATTATTAATCGTGCATTGCATAATCCGATGTTTACCAATTGGTTATTTGGTTTTACCAAAAATTACATAAAACGCTTCCACCACTTTTGTATGAATTTAACGAGTCTGGAGCTATGCTTTCGCTTGAATCAACAGAGCATTTTATTAATAGAGTAAAAACAATGGTAATCCCCCCTAAAAATAGTAGATTTCAAAAGTAGAATTTTCTCGTAATATATACGCAGGGAGATTCTGCATGAA